>JBLNDH010000300.1:0-3782 GCA_050261455.1 Bacillota bacterium | reverse complement strand
TACTGCAAACTCAGGTCCAAGAGGCTGTCCAGCGGCGAGGCAGTGAGAAGGTCGTTGGTTGATGTGCTGGCGAGCGGGAGAGTTGAGAATGGGGTGGACATGGGGGCAGATGCGGGGAATGAGGGAGGCATGGCTATGACCGCCTCCTGCGTACAGATAGGGTAATCGGGGCAGGGAGAGGTGCGCGGGAGCAGGACGTGGCTGAAGACGTAGTCGGCAATGGCGTGGCCCATGTCCCTTGCCCGGGTATCGTCGAAGCGCCAATGGACGCCGAGGTAGATGCGGCTATCGCCGTTTTCGTCGATGGCGTGGAGGAGGTTGTCGAATTGTCGGACGGCGCCGCCGGCACTGGCGGAGGTGGCATTGAAACTGATGTAGTAGGTGTTGTAGAAATTGGAGATCATGTCGAAGGCGGCGGTGCCGAAGGTGCTGTGGCCGGAGACGTAGGAGGGGAAGGCGGGGGTCTGGTGCGACGGGGTGCTATTCGGGATGCCCAGGGGAAGCCAGGTGCGGTCAGCGATGGTACAGGGGTTTCCATCGGTATCGGCGGCGCGGATGCCGGTGACGGGGCGCCAGAAGTCATAGGCGTATTTGGCATCCCAGGCACTGATGCCGGAATCGGCGTCCGCGAGATTGACCAAGGCAAAGAGGCGTGCGTTCTCGACGAGGTTATTTCTTTCCTGCCGGGCGATGGTGCGGGTGATCTGGTTGTAGATTGCGATGGGTGTTCCGTATTGCTGCAGGTCGTAGGACCAGAAGATCCCGATCTGCGTCTGGTCGGGGGTGCGTGTACGGCTGTTGGCTGCGCCAAGGGACTTGACCTCTTTGAAGGCAGCGGTGTATTCGGGGCTATTCAGGGCGGGTGGAGGCGCGGGGCGGAATTGGGAGCCGCCGGTCATGACGAAAGGTTTCACATAGGGCCACTGGGGGCCCAGCGGAGGACGGGCGTAATCGGGAGGCGTAGGTCTGTAATCGCCAGGATCGGTTCCGTACGTATAGGGGACATTCCAGTTGGCGCCGTCGTTGCTTCGGGCAGCGAGGATCTGATCGGCGACGTAACGACCGAGCTGGACGCCACGGCACTCGGAAAACCCGTCGGGGATTTGGGCGAGATCGGCCTTGAGGGCAGCATCGAACTTGGCCCGCTGCTGGGGATAGAGGGCGCTGAGGGTGCGGTTGGCGGCGGCGGCAGCGGCGGCCTCTTTTGACGCCCAGGCAGGGGCGGTGGTATTCACGAGATAGGGCGTGTAAGACTGATCGATCGCATTGACGGCATCGAAGATAGCGGCGTGCACGATGGCGGCATTGCGTGAAACCCAGGTGGGGCCGGGACTGGTTGTATCGGCGGCAATGGCATCGAAGAGGATCTGGTTCCATTCGAGAACGACATCGCCGTGCATGAGCAGGCGGGCTTCGAGGGGTTCGAGGAGGCGGCTGGAGCTGCGTACGGCGCGTCGCGTCAGGGACCCTGGAGCATCGGGTGTCACGCCCGCTAATGGTACACTATTGATACGCATCGTAATGACAATCCTCCTGTCTGGATGGGACGGAAACTAGCAGAAAAGGACGGGGTCGCCCGCGCTGAAAAGGCGTGGTTTTCGGGGTGCGCAGGATGGGGAGGGAGGGGCAGGGGTCGGGGGTCAGTAGCGGGGACGGCGAAGGGGCGATGTTGGTCCGCGAAACCGCAAGCGTATGGGGGGACGAGGCGGCGAAGGAGGGCTGCCGCACTCAATTGATAATTGTCAATTGACAGTTATCAATTGAGTGCGGGGACGGGGATGAATCCTTGGGATCGTATGGAGTCGAGCGCCTTTAGATGGGAGGGCGGACTTGCCGCCGGGAGGGATCGTGGGAATCGCGGGGCGTGGGGGGATCCAAGGTCGGGGCGGCTTCGACAAGTTCCGGGAGCGGGTTGGGAGGCTGGATTGGGGGCGGCTGGCTCTTGCCGCGATTACACCAAGAGCGAAGCCGGTCGCGGAATGCAGCGTAAAATGTAAAAAATTCAAAATCATTCAAAGTACTCATGAGAGTTCCTCGTTCCTCCCTGCGGATTTGATGGATGCTTGAGTAAAGACGGATGACGGGCTGGCCGGGCGACAGCGAATCACGATCGCGGCATGCAAGGGAGGGGTGCGCATGCAGCGGCGGGACTTAGGGCGCCGAGGTCAATCCGGTTTTACGTTATTGATTGCGCAAGGCTTGCCGTCGAGTCAGGCCCTGGGACGACGCATGGGCATCGTGAGGCGCCTTTTGCCCGGTTTAGCGTGCCTGGGCATACCCGGCGTATAGGCGTGCATAGCGCGGAGGGACATGTCCATGGTATGGGCCATGGTCTCAGACTGGGCACAGAGGGTGAATTGTGTCAGCATGAGGATCTCCTTCCGCAAGCCGGACCTTTCAAAGAAACGAAAGGGTTAGCGTAACATGGTATCGGAGAATGTCAAGGAAACAGTTCGATAATTCTGGGGGCGGCGGGTGGACGGGGATGAATGCGGATAGAACGCGCACGGGGCGAGATGCCGGTGCTACGTCTTTGTATTGCCACAGATGGGGCACCGATGCACACCGATGGATCGCACATGGGCGGGTGAGCCCATGCCCCTTCTTGTTTATGGCCGCGGATTAACGCAGATCGACGCAGATAGAACGTAGCATGGGCAAGATGCCCATGCTACGTTTTGTATTGCCGCGGAGGGGAAGGATTTGGCAGAGGTGGAGGGGCACTGCTGGGGCTGCATGGGCGAGCCGCCCATGCCACGGTGAGACGGGCGGGCTGGGTTGGGTTTCAAAGGGGTACGAATGGATATATGGAGGAGAGGACTCAGGGAGCAAGCTCCCGGGGCGTTAGGGGATGTGGGGTGCTCCGGGAGGAAGGTGGGGATCAGTCGATGACGTGGCCAAGGAAGTCGTGTTCGAGGATGTGGCGGGCGGCGGATTCGACGCGTTGGCCGGAGGGGGTGTCACCGGTGGAGAAGTAGGAGCGGACGACGGCTTTTTCGTTGGTGGCGATGCGGAGATAGCCGGAGAACCAGCCGGGGTCCAGGTGGACGGAGCCGGGGGCGAGTTGGACGCCTTTGCTGAGGCAGGTGCCTTGGAGGTCGATGCCGTCGGCAGTGGCGGTGACGGTGTGGGCGCCTTCGGAGACGAAGTGCTGGACGACGGCGGCGAGGGCGCGGTCGCGGGTGGCATTGCTGTCGAACTGGTAGTTGAATTCGCCGGTGGTGAAGAGCTGGTCCTGGAGTTTCCAGAGGTTGGCCATGAGTTGGGGTTGGCGTTGGAGGGCACCGAGGAAGAGGAGGGTGGTGACGATGGAGTTTTCGCCGGCGATGGTGAGATCGCCGAGGGTGAGGCGATGGTAGTAGTGGCCGGACTCCTCGGCAGCGGCGAGGGCACCGATGGTTTTCATGTAGTCTTTGATCTGAGAATGGCCGTTGCGGAAGAGGATGGGGAGGGCGCCGAGGCGGCCCCATTCGGCCAGGGCCAGGGGACTGACCTTCGGATCGTACAGCACCGACGGCGGAGTGGAGTTTCTGAGTGCTGAGTGCTGAGTGCTGAGTTCGGATTGAAGGATGGGGATGAAGGCGAAGCCGGCGGTGAGGATGCCGCGGGGGGAGCCGAAGACGATGCGGTCGCCGTCGCCATCGATGCCGATGACGACGTCGGAGTGTTTCTGGGCGGCGAGGGCGACGGCGTTGTTCATTTTGCCCTGGCTGGTGGGATTGGGGGAGCCGGTGGGGAAGTCGCCATTGGGGATGAGGCAGAGGGGTTCGACGTGGAAGCCG
>JBLNDH010000299.1:0-12904 GCA_050261455.1 Bacillota bacterium | reverse complement strand
GGTAGCGCGCCATCAGACCCTGGCCGAATAGACGAAATGGTGTCCTATTACGTGAGGTACCAGACGCTTGTATTTACCTTGTACCGATATTACAGCAGCAAGCTAAACCAACTCTGCGCTTCATACCCCGATCCGAACCGGTGCCCCCACCCTTTGCGGCTCTTTGACCGATTCTTATGGGGTCTTGGGGGGCCATAACACTTCGTTGGGGGACGAAAGCGGATGGGGCGGACCGCCCGTCTCCCCCGCCGCCCAATTCCTGCGACTCACGCCTACACTTCAATTTAGCTCGGCCCTCAGTAACACACTCAGCCGCTCCAGCGCCTGCGCCACCATTCTTCCTTGCGCTTCGATGCTGGCTATTATCTCAGCCGGAGCGCGCTCGTCCATCGTGGCGACCGCGTTCGGGTTGACCGCCTTCAGGTCAAAAACGGCCGCATCAATGGCGGCAGCTTGTGCTTCCAGATCACGGGCGGCCTTATCCTTGTCACGGATCTGCTCGTCGAGCGCTTCCAGTGCGCCAGAGAGCGCTTTGCCCTTCTTCAGGCGCTTCAGCTGTTCCTTGAGCTCCACCACCTCGGCCTTGAGCTTGGCCGCTCCATCCAGCAAGGGCTGCCTCTCCTCGCGAGCCTTGGCGCGGCGAGCGGCGAAGTCCACGGTCCAGGACCAACGGCTCTCGGCCTCAGGGGTGCCGCATTGCGCAAGTTGACGGGCATAGCTGGGAAATGGCTGGTCCGCTTGGGCTTCATCGGCCCGCCAGTCCGCCACCAGCGCTGCGGGCAGCGCGGCATCGTCCAGCACCGAGCCATCCGGGGCGAAGCCGAAATGCGCCAATGTCAACGGCGTCTTCTTGCCAACCTTCACATGCGACAGGTCGTAGTACCAGATGCGCTTGGTCTTGCGGCCCTTGGTGAAGAACAACAAATTCGTCTTGACGCCTGCGCCGGCGGTGGAGAACACCCCGCCAGGCAAGCTGACGATGGCCCACAGGTCGCACTCGTCCACCAGCTTGCGCTTGGTCTCGACAAAGGCGCTCTCATTGGTACGAAACAGCAAGCCCTCGTCCAGCACCATGGCGCAGGTGCCGCTTGGCGCGAGCTCAGCCAGGATGTCTTGCAGGAACAGCACCTGCGTGGCGCTGGTCTCGAACGGGAAGTTCTTCTGTGCGTCCTTGCCCTCCTTGCCGCCGAACGGCGGGTTGGTCAGGATCACGTCGAACTGCTTGGGCGCCTTCTCAAACAGAGCGCCATAGGTGGCGCGGCGCGTCAGCGAATTGCCGTGCCACAGGTTGGGCTGGTCAATGCCATGCAGCACCAAGTTGGCCAGCGCGATGGGGAATACCAGGTTCTCCTTCTCGCGGCCGAAGAAGGTATCGTGCTTGAGCGTGTCAATGTCCGTGCTGCGGGCCTGGACCCCGAGCTTGCGAGCAATGTGCTCGTAGGCGATGGCCAGGAAGCCGCCAGTGCCGCAGCAGGGATCGTAGACCGTCTGCCCGAGCTTGGGGTCCACTGTGTGCACCATCGCTCGGATCACCTCGCGCGGGGTGAAGAACTGGCCGCCGTCGGAGTTCTTTTCGCCCATCTTCAGCAACAGGTCCTCGTACACCTGCGACAGGGTAAAGAAGTGCTTGTCATCGATGTGGTCGATGCTGATCTCGTGGACCTTGTCGAGGATGTCGCGCAGGTTGGTCTCGGAGTCCACCCGCACGCGCTCCACCGCTGTCATCGTGCGGCCGATGATGCGCTGTTTTGGTGCCGCGCCAGGCATAGGCAGGCCGGTGCGCGGATCCACGTCCAGGCTGTGCAGGTGGGGCAGCAGTTCCTTGTTGATGAAGTCGAACAGCTTGCCGTCGCCGGCGGCGAATAGCTCCTGGCGCTTCCAGCCGAAGGGCTTGCCTTCGGGCGTCTTCGGGTGCCCGGGCTTGTCGGATTCGTTCTTGGGTGGGGGCGCGGCCCAGTCCTGCCAGCGGTAGGGCGCGCGCAGCGCAGGCGTAAAAGACGCCCCCACCGCTTCGGCCTTCTCCTGGTCGCGCGCCTCCTGCGCGTCCAGGATGCGAAGGAACAGAATCCAGGTCAGCTCCGGCACGTACTGCAGCGCACTCGCACAGTTCGACCGGCGCATCACGTCGCAGATGCTCTTGACGAAGGTGGAGAGCGATTGGGTGGTAGCGATGGCCTTGGGGGGTTTATCAATCTTCTTGGGTCGGGCCATTTTAGTTCTCGAAGGCTTGGGCGAGCAGGCGTTGAGGGAGCATCTCGATTTCCTGCAACTGGGCCCGCGCGGCCTCTTGAGCGCTTTCCACCTGGGCGAGTTGGGCTTTCAGGCGGGTAGCGATGCGGCGTTGTTCCGTAACGTCGATGTCAGGAACCAAAAGTTGCTCAAGCCGCACCTGAGGCAGGTGAGCAATCGTTGTCTTTGCGTTCTGATCTTCGAAAGCGCCAGTGCTTGCCTGATACCGAATCCATAAGCTAAGGAACTCGGAATCAGCCTTCCCCTCACGCGGCCGGACCCGATGCAGGGCCTTTTGGTAGTAGCAGTCGGCAACTTCACCCTTCCAGACTGCGCAGCGCCCGGGCTCACCACCTTCGCACACGAGCAGATCGCCGGAGCGCAGTTCGAACTTCGCTCGATCAGCGCTAGTGAAGTCCATCCGCGCTAAGTCTCTAATATCTATGCGGCCCCACTGAACGTTGGTGTTGCGCAGATACGGGAAGTAACTCCTCCCGGTCTTAGCCTTCGGCGACAGCATTTTTCCAAGCTGCGTGTCAGCAACCGCTACGAGTGGAATAAGGTTCATAACCCAAACAATCTTCCCTTGGCCTCGCGCATTACGTCTGTGGGCTTGCCGAGCACACGCAGCGCATCCAGCCCACCAGCCAGCTTAATCTCCGGCACCTCCCACAGCGCCGGGGTTTCTAGCGCATCGGTGCCTCCCGTGGCGAACTGGTGGCCCAGGCCCTTTAGCACGTTGGCGGCATTGGGGTCCATGCCGTCGAACCACGGCCGATGGCTGCGGATGAACAGTTCTCCCCGTTCGGGACGCCGCAGGGCGCGGGCATGATAGCCGTGGTGGCCGAAAAAGTCATAGAGGTCGAAGTCGGCCATCTGATCGACCTCACGGATCACCTCGGGGCTAAAGTTGTCGCCCAGCAAGTGATCTATCAGTTTCCGGCGCTTCCGGGTTTCGATCCATAGCGCTCGGAATTCATCGAGATTATGCGCTTCCGCGATTACACGCTGAATAACCTCGCGGCGATATTCGTCCACCGGGATCGGGGTGTCACGCCCGTCGCGCCGGCTGAGGATGAAGCGGCCCTGCGCATTAATGCTGACACGTTGACCGCCGACCTCGCCCACCGCAGGCCCCCCGTCTCCACCACCGCCACCACCACCGCCGCCATCATCGTCCTCGCCACCCTTGCGGCTACCACCTGGGCGTGGCGGCTTGGTGATGAAGTCGGTGCCGAACAGCCTGGTTACGTCGGTGTAATCATAGAGCCAGAACTTGTACTTCTGCGTCTCTTCGTGGATGCGCGTGCCACGCCCGACCATCTGGTAAAACTTGATCGGCGACTGCAAATAGCGGAAGAACACCACCGCATTGAGCCGCTCAATGTCCACACCGGCCTCCAGCAGGTCCACAGTACAGGCGACGAAGGCACGCTCGCCCGAGCCGCGCATGGGCTCGATCATGTCGGCGCCGTTGTTGGCGCCCCCCATGCACTTGAAGGCGTAGCGGTCCTTCGGCGTTTGCTCATGTTCCCGGCACCAGCCTACGTAAAGGTTGTTCATGTGCTGGGCCACGCGGTCGGCGTGGATCTCGCGGGTGCAGAAGATAATGACCTTCTGTTCCGGCCCGCCGTTTTCGCACAGCAGCTGGAACAGATCGGCGCACATCTTCGGGGTGCGTAGCTCGATGAACAGCTCGTCGTCGAAGTCCTTGCCGGTGAATTCGTCCTTGGTGAGCTCGGCTTCGGTGAGGAGTTTGCCGGTCTTTATGTCTTTGACCCCGGCAGCAACGATCTCCTTCTTCGTAAAGGTGGCGCTGTCGATGCTGGCTTTGCGCTTGACGATCTCGCAGGCCGCCAGATAGCCGTCCTCCTGCGCCTGGATCAGCGTGTACTCGTACACCGGCTCGCCGAAGTACTGACGGTTGTTTGCGGTGATCTCTTGATCTTCCCTTGTGGCCTTGTCGGACTCCTCCAGCTTGCGTGGCGTGGCTGTCAGGCCGATGTGCATAGCGTGGGGGTTACGCCGCAACACTTCGGACCAGCGGCCCCAAGCCGAACGGTGGCACTCGTCGATGATGATGACGCTGAAGGCATCCTCGCCGTAGTGATCGGTGAGGAAGCTGGCGAAGCCTTCCTCGTCGTCAAGGCCGAGCGTCTGGTAAGTGGCGATGTGGACGCGGGCATTGGCGGCCGCATTACCGCCGCGCTCGGTCCTCACAATGCGGGCGTTGTCGCCGAACGCGGCCTTAAGCTTGGTGTAAGCCTGCTCGCGCAGTTCGTCGCGGTCGCACAGGAATAGGGCGGGCTTGGGTAGAAACCCCGCTTGCGACAGTCGCCAAAGCAGATTGGTGGCAATGATCGTCTTCCCCGCGCCGGTGGCCAGAGTGAGCAGAGCGCGCGGTGGTTTGCCGGCCTGGCGGTCCAACAAGACTTTTTCGAACGTGGCCCGAATCGCGGCATCCTGGTAATAGCGGCTCTCAGACCAAGCGGCGCTGTCAGCCTGGAAGAGCATCACCGATTCCGGGCGCGTTAGGTCGATGCCTGTATCTTTGCAGTAACGCGCTGTCAGTTCCGGGTGCGAAGGGAAATCGCAGAATTGGGAGGGGCCATTGATCAGCCCGGTGAAGCGGTCGTATTCGCCGTATTTGTGGCCGTTAGTAGAGAAGACGTACTTCACGTCAAAGCGTAGCGTGTCGGCATATCCGCGCGCCTGTTGCATGCCTTTGAGCGGATCATCGGCTTCCTTCTTGGCTTCAAGCACGGCCACAGGCATTGGCTTGGGGGCTTCGCCGACCTGCACACACAACAGGTAATCGGTGCGGCCGGGGCCCTTACGCCTGCGACCCTTTGGACCACTGGCTTCGACGGGCGGCGGGGTAAGCACGGTTTCGAGCGTGATGCGGTCCCGGCTAACATAACCCTTGTCTCTCAAGACCGGGTCGATGAGGTGATAGCGGGTATCCGCCTCGTTCATACTCATGCAGCCCCCCTATTTTTGGTCCTTGCCTGCATCTGCCCCCCTGCAGTCTTTCATAGCCAACATTAGCCTGCTGAAACAATTGCGCACCTGCCCGCGCAGCTATTGAATCGCGCCTCAATTCAATCCTCGCCCGCACATTTTACGCGAGAAATCAATCTTCGCACGCCTTTGTGTCGGGGCTATGCGCCAGAAGGGGTCGCGCGCCATTCAGCTGGGCAGCTGATCGCCAGCGGTCCGCCCACCTAAAGAATTCGAAAGCTTACTGGCATCTCTAACGACAGGGCTGCTTCGGGCCGATAGCGGACGTGCGGCTTTGCTTTATTGAGGCTCGAAGACGGGCAGACCGGGCCATAAGGCGCAAGTCGGCAATATGAGCCGCCTACGCGGTGCAGAAAACGCCTCTCGACGCTATTGCGTGAAGAGCCTAACATGATCAACCACCTAAAGGGGCCATCCGATTGCTGACCAGGGACAAAGCCAATGCCTATCCCCGCCGAACATGCGCACCGATACGTCTATCATTTCTCTCATATTGAAAATTTGCCAGGACTGCTCCGTTACGGCTTCCTTTCGCAGAATCACCCCAATTTTCCCAAGAAACATCGTTCGATCGCCGCCGCCAGCATTCAAGGGCGTCGCGCTCACATGGCCGTGCCCTGCGGCCCAGGTGGCCACGTCCACGACTACGTACCTTTTTACTTTGGATCCACAAGTCCGATGCTACTCAGTGTCGTGAACGCGAAAAACGTTGATCAATTTGATATTTTGTATTTTGAACTGCCGATCATTTTGGCAGAGCGTGCCGATGCCGTTTTTACGAATGCTTCAGCTAATACTGCAACTCCGCCAGCTTTTTACAGCGATCCTGCTGATTTAGCGCAGCTCGACTGGGCTGCGATTGACTCGCTTAAATGGGGCAACGCAGATGACGATTTTCGTCATCGCCGTATGGCGGAACTTCTCGTCCATCACCAGCTGCCCATAACTTCTGCCGCAAGGTGCGTGGTTTGGAATGATTCGGTTAAGGATCGAGTCGCGCAGATCGTCAAGGGCGCTCCCTTTCCCCCGATCGAACTTGAAAGTCGATATAGGCGACATTGGTTCGTCGATTTCCCGAACGGAAAGACGAGCAGCTTGGTGCAGGGGCCAGGCGAGATCGCGATGAACTTCGCCGCAGCGTGCAAGCAAGTCGAAGAGCGCGCGGGCGAACATACTGATACCGCTCAATTCAAGACACTCAAACGCCTGCGAGATGCCCTGCGCGCCGATTTCGGCTGCCTTCCACATACTGCCGAACTGGTGGGACTCAACTCAGCCAATGGGATCCACAAGCACCCGGTAGACGTCCACACGAAAGAGGTAGTTAAGAAGCTCCTGTCGCTGCCGGAATTTCAGGCGCTCGACGAAAGCGCGCAGATTCTGGTCGAGGTCGCCGCCCATCTTCACGACATCGGCAAAGGGCCGCGCTCCCGCTGGAATGGTAACGGCGGCCTCCAGAAGGTCGATCCCAACCACCCGGTCGGTGCAATGCCGATGATGGTGGAGATCCTGTCCGAGCATGTGGCGAAGGTCAGTGTGGCTTCGGCACGGACACTGATGAAGCTTGTATGCTACCATGATCTGGTCGGTGACGTGCTTGGCAGGGGGCGCGACGAGCAACAGATTGTCGACGTAGTGGATGACGATGAAGAACTGAACATGCTATTTGCGCTCGGCAAAGCAGACGCCACCGTGTTGGTTGAGCACTGGTGGGATGAACAAGAAGCAGGCGCACTTTATAATCGCTGCCTTAAAGCAATTGAGGAGGCATCGGAAGCCTAGATATGCTTGAATTCACGCAAGGTGACATGTTTGCGTCTTCAGCCGACATCCGCGTCAACACAGTGAACTGCGTTGGCGTGATGGGCGCCGGCGTCGCGCTGGCATTCAAACAGCGTTATCCTGAAATGTTTAAGGACTACCAGCGCGACTGCAAGGGTGGCCGAGTAAGACCCGGAAAGATGCACGTTTGGAAATCTCTGTCTGGCGACTGGATTGTGAATTTTCCAACCAAGCGCGACTGGCGCGAGCCGTCGCGCTACGAGGATATCGATGCCGGCCTCGATGATCTTCGCGCCTATCTCGACTCAGTGGGGCCTGTGACGGTCACATTGCCAGCACTTGGGTGCGGCCATGGTGGTCTCGATTGGGCGCGAGTTTCTGAGATGATTCGCGAGAAGCTCAAGGGCGTAGAAGCGCATGTTTTAGTCTTCGAGCCTATCGCTTCGCGCTTAGCCGGGAGCATGGTTGTGGCGGCGCCAACTGACGATGAGCGCAAAGCGGCCGAGAAGCTCGGCTACCGGTGCATGGAGCGTGAACAATTTCCCGCGCTGGAACTGTCGACCCCTTTATACGTGCTGGGTGAGCAGGGGTTGCTATCGCGCAAATGGATTGGGTTGCTGCCTTCCCGCGCACCTGCTGAACGGGAAATCCAGGCGCTTCGTGCGGTCGCGTCCCAATTGGCGCAATCCGAGAACCACCCCACAGTCGCCCTCGTCTATGCTACGCGCGACAGCGAAGCCCTCGCGAACTTGCTTTCCGGTCAAGGCATTGAAACCATTCTGCTGCTGCCTTTTGGCGTTCTAACTCGCAAGTCCATCGCCAAGAAGTCAACTATGAGCGGTTCTGGGTCGCTAACATTGGTCTCGGCGGCGCCCGTGAACGCGAGCTGGTCTCGTCAAATCTTTGCGCAAACCATGGAATTGCTGCGGACCAACGCCGCAGCAATGCTCTTGTCGGACCCGGAGCCCGATTGGCTGACGAGCAAGGGCTTGGGCAAATGGGCGGAGAAATTGATCTCCTATATTCGCTACGAGACGACTACGCCTCGTGTGCGAGACACACTGGCAAGCGTTGGTGCGAAACCAATTGGCCGTCGCGGCGAAGATGGCGCCCCTAATGTTGACTATTTGATTAACGTCTCAACGCATGGCGGCGCATCTGAGACGAAATGCAACACGGCACCGCTCCGAGAACAACCGGGCTCCGCGCCAGGGGCACGTTTGTGCTCAAATGATGTGGATTCCAGCGATGCACACGCAATTAGCATGGGCGAACTTTCGCAGGTCATGAAGCGGGAGCTGTTTGATACGCTTCTACACATCGACTTGAAAGGACTGGACTTAACGGTGTGGCTCTCAAAAAATGTGAGCGACACTGATTTGCGTAGGTTAACCCGGCTCGGTTTTATCCGGAAAGAAAACGGCTGACCCAATTTCGCCCCCCTAATTGGGGTTGCACCGAGAGGGCGCTGCCCAACGGGCACAAGCGGCTTTCCTTAAATCATGCAAGTGGGGGGCTACTAACTTCAGTGACGTCTGGGCTGGGCGCAGCTATTGGATTTTGACCCATTTGGAGATTTCTGTGTCGTCATCCATCAGGCGGTGCTTCTCCAGCACCGCCTCCAATGTTTCTGGCGCCATCTGGTCACGTAGAAAATCAGCGTAGGCGCGGGCCCAGTCCATCAATCGGCGGCAATTGGGTGGCAGATCTGGGTGGCGGCCGAGGTACTCATTGACAAAGGCGTCTATATCGCGGGCCTCGGCGAATTTCGCCATCGGCAGTTTCAGCGCCTCGATACGCTTGTCTTGCAGAATCAACTGCCGTTCCAGTTCTTCCCGGCGTTTCCGCTCCTCGGCCCATTCGCGTTCTCGCCGCTCGGCCTCTACCCGTGCGGCCTTGCGCGCCATCACCACCACCGCCGCGCTATCGAGGACGACATCGACGATGTCCTCCAGCCGGTGCCGCTTGCCGTCGGAGAACCTTCGCCGCAGACCGTCCCAGTGCTGGCCAGCGTCGATGACCAGGATGAGGCGGCCGCCGGCCTGTTGGTCGCATTCAGGCACGGCCGGACGTTCCGGCCCCACGCGCCACTCCCCGCGGCTGACCCGGGCAGCGCGCTCCCGCTCCCATCGGGCCAGCGCCGCTGCCTCTCGGTCGTTGGGCACATGTGGCACAATTTCGACCTTTTCCTCGATCTGGAGGCCGACCGGCTCCCCTTCCACCGTCAGGCCCGCCCCCTCGGGGTCTTGGACGTTTCCGCGCGCCAACGCTCCCTGCCGCAGGCAATATACTAGACGGATGGCCCGCTGAAGGGCGGCCGGCGTCACCGTTATCGCAACAGATTCGCCGTCACCTCCGTGAAGCAGGCCGTCGGCACCGGCCTTTGCCTGGGCAAGCGTCGCCTCGAGGCGACACAAGACGGGATCGTCGGCTGCCCCCCCTAATGGCTCCGGCATCGGCCGGCTTGTAGGCTTACGGGTCCGGACCTTCCGCTCTACTGCCTCCCAAGCCGCCCGCACATCTTCGGCCACGGACAGGGCAGCCCCCTCGCGGATAAGAACACGCTCAATGGCGACATCGCTGCTCTCGTGGAACAGCGCCTTCGCCGGCGCGGCTCCCGCCGCCACCTTCGCCCAATAGCCACGCCCCGGCACCGGAATGCGGTGCTTGGCGCATATCTTCTTCAAGCCGACGTCCGACAAGCCGAATTCGGCCGCGACTTTGACCATCGGCTGGGCCCACACCCGGACGAACAGCTCCCGCCGGGTCAAAACGCGAGACATCGGCCTTCCTCCTCGATGCGGCGATGAATCGGAGACAGGTGGCCACCAAATTGGGCGGTGGCAAGAAGGAAGGCCGGCCACTTAGAACCCAACCGGCCAGATGGCCCGCCGCCACTCGTAGGGAAGGCTCAAGAGAATGAGAGAGGACGAACGCGTCTGGACGGTTAAACAGATCATCAACGACTATGTGCAAAGCCCCTCCCTTACCCACCTTCGCGATCCGCATTCCCTGCTGCGCGTGGCCCAGGAGATCGTTCGGCGGCTGGACGCGGCGCATTCGATCTGGCGCAAGTGGGACGGTCAGCGGGAGTTGGTGTTGAAATCGGCCTTGGGCTGCTGGATCCCCTTGGAAGACCTGCACCACTTCCTCAATGCCATGCCGGGACCAGAGTTGACGGTCACCGACGTCGCCCAGCGCCTGAAGGCTTTCGAGGAGGATCCGTACAGCGCCACTCCTAGGGAAGAGCTCCATGCGGGCTGCCTGGCCCTCTACGAGCACGAGAAGCTTGAGGGCACCGAGTTGCCGGCAATCATCGGACTGCTGCAGGACCACATTGACCGGGAAGAAGAGCGCCTGCGTACCGAGCAGAAGGAACACTATAGGCAGACTCGTGATCAGGACCGGGTTGCCCGCGAGCAGCGATTGCTGTCGGGGGCCGACTGCGGCTGGACCCAGCTGCAGAAGTCGCTGAACTGGTACTGTCGCACCAACGGCAGGACCTACCGGCTATCACCGACCAACGACAAGATGTGGAAACTCCACCGAGTATCGGCGGTGGCGGATGACGAAGGCGGCCGCCTGATCGGTACCTATCAGCGGCGGGGCGACGCCACCAAGGTGGTGGCGGAGCTGGCGCGGCAGCCTGAGCCTAGGTAATTGAAGCCAATTCGAATTGGGGAAATTTTCGAGGAGCAGGCGTGCCGAGAGCTTGGCAGCTTTCCCGCAGGCATTACCGGGCATATTTACGCGCGATCATCTTTATGAAATATTTTCCTAATGGTTTTTGTCCTTCAACCACACACTCTGCTGTCCATGCTCGACCTCACCTGGCCCAAAATCCTCTTGGGCGGCAAGGAGGCGAACCCCACGGCTTGGCGGATCCTGAACGACGTGCTCTCGGGCAAGACGAAGCGCCCGCAAAAGAAGACGTTGGAGATGGTCGGCAGGCTAATTTCGACAAAAATGTACGGTAGCGGATCGCCAATTGATGTTTTGGCGGTGGCACAACAAATGCCAGACGGATACCCCTGGGAAACCTCGACTGCCATGTGGAACGCCGGTCTGTCAGCGGCCGGCGGCGAGCCATTCCTGACGGTGGCGACGGAGGCAGTCCGCATGGAGCGCATCGCATATGCGGCCGGCGCAGCAGCAAAGCGAGGAGACCTGCAAGCCGCCCTAAATCATATCCTGGGGTGGGATATGAACATGCTGCCTTGTCAGCAGTGGATCATAGCCCACATTGACACCAGCGGGACGCCTAAGGATTTTGGGATAACCTCAGCACCTTTGGCTGTTGTGGCCACACTCTACCTGTGGGCCTGCTGGGTGGTTGATTTCTTCGGCCCCGAAGTTCCACCAACCGCGTTTTCGATCATCCCCGAACAACGGGGCGACCGCATCATCCGGCCGATGCGGCGGTGGCTGGAAGGGGTGAAGGCCCAAATGCAGATTCGGACGATCGATGGCCTAGCAGACTTCCTGCTGCACCCCCGAACCAGGGACGAAGACGTCGAGGGATTGCGGCGACAGGTTAGAAAGTGGTGGCAAAAGGGAGAAATCCCGGCATGGTCCCGCGTTCGCCACATCACATGGTCCATGAGCAAGGCGCTCGGGGCGGATCGTTCCACAATGGAGAACGAGCTCCAGGTGGCATTGGCCGCCATCCGCTTTCTCGACCAACTGCTGGCTTATAGCCTGGCCATCCGCGACCAAGCCCTGCCTGAGTACGATCCACTGGCACCCTTCCGCGACTACCCGCAGATGAGGCGCCACGCCGCCGAAGTGAAGGCGGCGCTACCCTCCGAGGTTAGGCGATAGCGCCGCTTCACGCTCAATCGTCGTCGTCATCGTCCCAATCATCGGGGCGTCCGGGCTCGCCCCGTGATTGGTAGTAGGCGTCGTTGTTGGGATTAAGCTGGTTCGAGTGGTTGTCCCGGTCAGCCTGGCTCTGGCCACCGCCACCGCCCCGGCCACCACCACCCCCCTTGCCGCTCCCGCCACCACTGCTGCGTCCCATCGTCAATCTCCTCAATGGTTGCCGCATCACCGTTGATGCCTAGTCAGGCTATCCAACCGGCGCGCGTTGGGAGGAGGTAAGATTGGGGAAGAAATCGGGGCGTCCGCCTTCTCGGTGCCCGGCCCGGAGGGGGTACGCCTCCCGCCGGTGTCCGCTTCTGTCATGTCCCCGCTCCATTCCTATCGCAAGGGCGGCCCAGCCCATACCGGTGCCGAGCCCAGAATGACGCGGATGGAGGCATGCATGGCTAAAGCCGAGCGTACCGCCGACGTTGCCCTTAAGACGTTGGAGACCGTGGTCAGCAGTGCGGCACCAGGCGGTTGGCAACTCTGTTCGGCCGGGTTGGCCGAGGCCGAGCCGGGTGTGGCTGAGTGGGTGTTGCGGTTTGGGTTCAGCGACGGTAAAGGCGTGTTGCGGGACATCGCAATCGCCTTGGGCCTGTCGCCCCGGCGGCGGATCCTGTGGCTCCGAACCGAAGTGGAAGGCGATCAGGGCATCCCCTTGGTGCTGGAAACCATCCGGTTCCATGGGCTCGGCGTGCGCCTCCGGCCGGCCATCAAGCTGTGCCACGCCATCCAGCGAACCTTGCGCGAGGCCGCCGCCGTGGTCGGCCGCCGGCCATCCATTGGCGGTGACCTCGACGGGCTTTTTGCGCCGGGCTCAGCTTTGCTGCAGCCTACTCCTACCGAGGCACTCCTCGATGCCTTGGTGCAAGCGGCGCTGCGCCACCTACCCGCGAGCGAGCGCCGGAAGCTGCTGAATCTGCCTCGGGCCGGCGGAGTGGTATTGGTCTCCGCCTGGCATCCTAGCCTGGCTGCAGCAGCCCCCGCGGCCCTGGCCCGGGCCGTGGGA
>JBLNDH010000298.1:0-6216 GCA_050261455.1 Bacillota bacterium | reverse complement strand
CACCCGAGGTGACCACGCCAGGTTTTACGCGGTCTTCTTGAAGCGCACCCGCCACATTACTTCGCGACTTGCAGGCGACTGGATCGTGACCCGAGCCAGGTCACCCGATTGCTTGATGTCGATCGTGACACCGGCCGCCTTATCTTCGGGCGAGACCTCCACCGACTCGACACCCCATTTCGCGCCCTTCCCCGCTGTCACGAGGCGCAATTCATAGGCATCGGCCCCCACCACCTTGCTCCGGCCACTCAGCATGCTGCTGCTGGCATCCCAGGTCTCCTCCAGCACATCCACAATCCCCTGTGTGACGTGGCGGGACGTACTGATCAGTTGCGGATGATCCGCTACCGGACGCACCGCCAAAACCCGACACGACGCGCCGGGCATCGTGCATTTGAGCTGGCCCTTGATTCCGGACACCAGTTCATTCGCCCAGAAATCAAATCCAACGTATTCCACATTGCGCGGCAGGCCGATGCGCTCCAGCGAATAGTCAACGTTGGCATCCGTGTTGCTCCAGTTGAACAGGGCAATGACATCGCGCCGTGGCCAGTGACGATCATCGGTCAGGAGCCAGATCCTCGCCGGCTCATTTTCAAACAGGTCCACCGGCCGGGCTGGCAAACCATGCGATGGCATCGTCCGTTTCATCACGTCCAACCGCTCCGCAGTCAGCCCCGGTATCCAATCGCTGCTGGTGTTGAGTTGGCCGGCGATTGCCATCCAGGAGAAGATCAGCTTGACCTGCTGAAGCGAGATGCTCGCCCGCGCATAGCCGGGGTCCGGGTCGCAATACCACACACGGCCATTCAGGAAGTAATTCCGCGTGCCAAACACCGGGCTCGGGCCAAACCAACCCTTCCAACTGCCCCCGTTGTCCGGGCCAATGCGCATGGCATCCACCAACCCAAACGCCCCGGCATAGGAACGCATGTTCTGCGGGGCGCAACAGCCGAGGATGAATGTCTCGCGACCGGCCGCCTCTCGCACCAGTTTCAAGCCATCGCGGAAGGCCTCGATATTCGTCTTGTTGGGATTGGCGAAGACGGCATCCCCCAGGCTATCCTCCTTGTACCCGGAGTTGACGTAGATCTGCTGGTTTCCCGTCCCGGTGTACAGGCCATCAATCTTGATGTATCGATAACCCCATTCCTGCGTGATGCGCCGGACGTACGTTCGCAGATACTCCCGTGCCCCGGGATGCGTCATGTCCATGGACGTTCCACCCCAACTGCTGTCGTAAGGCTTGCCATCCTTGTTCTTGACGAACCAGTCCTGATGGTCCTTGAACCAGGGGTCGTTGAACGTCCCGGCAAAAGGCATGAACCAGATACCGGCTGTCATGCCCAGACCGCGAATGTGGTCGGCGGCCGCCTTCATTCCGCTGGGATAAGGCCCCTTGGGATTGTGGGCGGTGAAATTCTTCTTCGGGCCATTGCCCTGGCTGTTGCCCAGTTGCCAGCCGTCGTCGATCTGAACGAAACTGAACCCGTAAGGCTTGAGAGTCTTGGCGGCAAACTCCACCAGTTCCGCCAGCGACTTCTCATCGCCCGCCCCACCGTGCTTATCCGAATACCACGTGCAATACCCCGTCGGCTGAACAGGCAGATGAATGGAGTACACCTTGGCCACCGCGTCTGCCCAGGATTCCAGCCCAAGCCGGGCATCGTCGAAGTAACCGATCGCCAAGGTCTCGGTATCCGTGCTGCTGCCACCCTCCAGGCGCAGTCGCCCATACTCGCCCCTCGCCTGCAGCGTGACCTGGTCGTTTGAGACTGGAGTAAACAGAACGCCGGTGGCGCGGTCGTGCGTCAGCCAGGCGCTGACCACGCCATTGCGACTGACGGGTTCCGCCACGACTTGCCACGCATAGCTGCCGGGATTCTTCGCCGGCAATGACAGACCACCCGTGCCAAACGCTTTCAACTGATCCGCCGGCTTACCCAGGTTCAGATGCAACGTCGCCAGCGGCACCTTGTTCAACACCTTCGCATCCCCCCCACCATTGCGCATCGTACCCCGCACCAGGGCAAAGGGTAGCTTCGGAAACACCATCAACTTCGCCTGTGCCCCATCCGTCCCCGCCACCTCGATCGCCTGCCCATCGCCGAAGGTACGATCGGTAACGGCAGCCACCTTCGCGGGTCCGTGCGCATCCGCCAGCGATCCCTGTTGGGCAAATGCCTTACCCGTCTTCAGGTCGGTCAGGGTAAACAGGCCAGCATCGGACTCATACGAAACCCGCACCGTCTCGTTTTGGATGGTTACTTCCGCCGCGGACACGGCATGCGTGTCTCCCAGCGCCAACAGAGCCATTCCGCCAACCGCAATTGCACCCGCCACCCGCGTCATATTTCGCTCCTTCCCTTCGTCGAAGTGCTCGGACTACCCCTGTAGTCTACCATCTTGCGGGGCACTCGAAATGGGCTGGCAGCTAAAGTTGTGGCGCCGTGCTCGCTACTTTCCGTCCGCGGCCGGGGTGACCTTCTTGCCATCGCAGAGCCATCGCAGACCATTAAGGATTAGTCTGTTCTGAACCTCATTTTCAAAGGTAAAGGACAGTTCCTTGTCGGTCTTGTTCTCGTAGTCAATATCGTTGTGGCCCATGTTGACATAGAGCATCTTATATTTGCGATTGGTCCAGACCACGGGATAGTAGCCGCTATGCCAGATTTCGTGCGGCTTGGGCCCGGTTCCCAATGGGAAACTGGCTGAATCGATCGCAAGCAATACCTTTATATCAGGATTCTTCCGCAAATCGTTCTTCCAGGAATACCATTCGTTGGGCGATGCCTTGAACGTCTGCGGCAGGTTCTTGGTCGCCGGATGGGTTGGATCCTCAACGCGGAGTATGGCGGAGGTGGGTCTCCACGTGTTTCCGCCATACGACCCTGAGCCCAGGAACTCATTGTGATACCAATCCCAGTCCTGCGGAAACTGCGAAGGGGTGAGCGCAAACCCGGCAAAATGGAACCCCATCCAGGCACCGCCATTCTCCATGTATTTCTGAAAGGCTTGCCTTTGGGCCGGCTTCTCCGGGCGGGTGTCCAGGAATAGAACCACCTGGTATTGCGAAAGGGTCTGCTCGTTCAGCCTGTTCCAATCCGATGTCGCCTCATAAACGAAGTTGTTCTCCGCCGCTACTTTCGGAAACCACCGGTTGGCCTCCCGCACGAAACTAATGTGCGCCGTATCGCTCTTGCCGGTGTAAAAGGCGAGGACTTTGAATGTCGGGGCGGTGCTTTGTGCACCCACCGTGAGAGCGCCGCAGAGGATCGCGCATAATGCAACCAGTGCAATCGAGGTTCGGTTCATAGGATTAGGTTCCCTCAAGGCTTTCAACTGCATGCCTTCCCGACAACCTCGCAGCCGCAAGGCCCCGACGGCCTCGTGGCTGGGGAAAGCACAACGATACACTCTCCGAACGTGACGTGAGGCACGTCCGCATATATTGCACAAGACCGGCGGAATTTCACTAGGAGGCCGCCACCCGCGACCGCTAACCGGACCGCAGAAGTGCGGCATCCCGTTGGGCGGCGTCCTGCACGTGCGGGCTTTCCGTGCCAAGCCTCTTCCTCCTTCCAGGCCCGATAATCCAGTTTCCCTGCACATTGGCATTCCTTCTGGGATTTCATTGACGCGACATACTTCGTGGCTCATACTTGAAGCCCAGCCGTGGCCGCCATGGGTCACGGCAGCCCACCCCCGTTTCTCGGGCGATGTTTTGTCCTGGAGGAAAGGTTAATGTACCTGCGGAGATCCCTTGGCAGCCGAGCACGATTCCGGTCGATCGATGTTGCTTTGCGGACGGTGCTGGAGCCCTTGGAATCACGCCTTCTGATGGACGCGGCGGATGCCCTCCAGGTCGCAACCCTCAGCCTCTGGGCGCTCCCGTCCACGGAATCGTCTCCTGTTATCGCCGGGATCGATGATTACACCACGCCCACCCAGGCCGATCCCCTCTCTCAAGCCTCAAACCTCTTCGACCCCTCCTCCGCCCCCACGACGGCCAGCGGATTGCCGATCCTCAACAGCCTCCCCGGGGCACCCGTCGCCATCTACATGGATCTCGATGGCGACACCGGCACGGGGACCACGACCTATGACGAGGATGGCCATCCCGACACGTTCAATGCCGACGAACAGGCTCACATCGAGGAAGCCTGGCGTCAGATGGCGGTCTATTTCGCGATGTTCGACGTGAACATCACCACGCAATTGCCCAGCGTCCCCATGGTCTATGACGTGATCGGCAACAATGCCGGCGGCGCCACGGGTGGCTATGCGTACGTCGGAACTTTCCCCAACACGTCCCCCCAGGCGTTCAATAACAGCGACAACGTCCGCAGCCGCGTGTCCGCGATCGCCCACGAAGTCGGGCATGTCTTCGGCCTGGATCACCAGAGCAGTTACGATCTGCTCGGCAACAAGACCGCCGAATACGCCAGTGCCACCGACCCCCAGCATGGCCCGCTCATGGGCGTGGACTACTCCGGGGACATCCACAAGTGGATCATCGGCCATCCCTCTTCCTCCGCCAGCTCGCTCCAGGATGACCTGCAGGTCATCGCCGGGAAAATCAAGCAATACGAGAGGTCCGGCGGCGATGGATTCCGCCGCGACGACTACAGCGCCTCCATGGGCTCCGCCACGGCACTGCTGATCACCGAGGGATTGCAGAGCATCGCCGGCATCATCGAACGCATCGGGGATTCCGACACATTCTCTTTCCTTTCCAGTGGCGGTCCCACACGCATCAGCGCGATGCCGGATGCACCGTCGGCCGTCGATCTGAAACTCGAGATTTACGACGCCAATGGCAATTTGCTGGTCACCAAGGATGCCGACACCAACGACGCTCAGGTAACGATGAATCTGCCGGCCGGGATGTACTACGCCACGCTCCTGAGTCATGGCGACTATGGGGACGTGGGAGTGTACAACCTCACGGTCAACTCGCTGCCCGCAAATTGGAAGAACCAGGACGTGGGCTCCGCTGGCGTAGCGGGATACTCCCGCTTTGATCCGCAGAGCAGCCAATACATCATCGCCGGCGCTGGTGCGGACATCAGCGGCACTGCCGACAGCTTCCAGTTCGCCTATCAGACCCTCACCGGCGACGGCAGCATCATCGCCCGTGTAGACAGCTTCGACGCGGCGGCGGCCAACGCCAAGGCCGGCTTGATGATTCGCGATTCGCTCAACTCCAATGCTCGAAGCGTGGCCATCGTCGCCACGCCGCAAAATGGCCCCCTGATGCTCTGGCGGACCAGCCCGGGTGGAACTACATCCAACTATCACTCCACCGCCACGGCGTTCTCCCCCCTTTGGCTCAAGCTGGTCCGCGAAGGTTCCACCTTCACCACCTACACGTCCGCCGATGGCGTCAATTTCACACTCTGGAACACCACGACGGTCACCATGGGGGCAAAAGTATACGTTGGTTTGGCGGTGTCCTCGCAGAATCGCTCTTCGCTGGCGACCACCACATTCACAGATGTCGCGTTGGATGGCACGCTCGGGGATTCGGGGCCCACGTACAATACCCTGCCCGCGCCCACGGGACTGACGGTGTCCCCCGGAACGGGAACCGGCTTGGATCTGACTTGGGAACTCGTCCCCGGCGCCACCGGCTACGCCATCGAACGATCCTCCGACGGCGTCACTTACACCCGGATCGCCGCGCGGTCTGCCGACGTCACGACCTACAGCGACAACAACCTCGCCGGCTCCAAACGCTACTTCTATCGCGTCAGTGCGACCGATGACAGCGGCGCTTCCGTGCCTTGTCAGGCTATCAGTGCGGTCAACCGCCCGTCAGCGCCCACCGGGCTCACGATCACCTCCTTGAACACCAATACCCTGGTGCTCAACTGGAAAGATGTCAACGGCGAGAGCGGGTACCGCATCGAGCAATCCACGGATGGCGTCACGTTCACCGCACGCGGCACGGTGGGCAAAAACATCCCCAGCTACACCGATAACAGCCTTTCAACAGGCGTCACCTACTACTACCGCGTGATCGCCACCAGCGCCCTGGGCGATTCGCCGGAATCCTCGGTCAGCAATGGCACCACCCGCCTTCCCGCCGTCACCGGCATGGCATTCGATTCCGTCGCCTCCACGCAAATCAGCTTTCACTGGTCCAATCTGAGCGGAGAGACCGGCTATCGCATTGAACGATCGAACGACGGCACCACCTACTCGACGCTGACC
>JBLNDH010000297.1:0-10410 GCA_050261455.1 Bacillota bacterium | reverse complement strand
CCAACGGCGTGAGCTACACCTTTCCCAATGGCACGATCCTGCCGCCAGCGGGGTACCTGGTGATTACCGAGAACCCGGCTCAGTTTCAGAGGAAATTCAACAAGACGGCGCTGGGGCCTTGGACCGGCTCTCTCTCCAACGAAGGCGATGACATCGAGTTGTGCAACAGCGCCGGCGGCAAGCTCGACGAGGTCGATTACAAGATGGGGTTCCCCTGGCCAACCGTGGGGGATACGCCCGGCTATTCCATTGAGCTGATCAATCCGGACTTCGACAACAGCCTTGGCGGGAACTGGCGGTCCGCCGGCCCTTCCGGCCCCACCAAAGATATCACCCTGTTCTCCTCGGGCTCGACGTGGCATTACCGCAAAGGGGATACGGAAGCCTCCAATCCCATCGGCGCCTGGCGTCAGCGGTCCTTCACCGAAGACAGCAGTTGGTTTACGGGGACCGGACCAATCGGCTATGACAACAATGCGGTTCTCCCCGGCAGCCCGAACCTGGCTCAAATGAGGACAGACTACACGTCGGTCTTTCTTCGCAAGACGTTCACGGTCAGCGATCCGAGCCAGTTTTCGTCGCTGCGGCTGGAGGCCATGTACGACGATGGATTCAACGTCTGGATCAACGGCAAGCGAGTGGCCTTCGCGAACGTCGCCGGCGAGGACCTGAAGTGCACCGACACCTCCATCGGCGGAGCGAGGGAATCCAACAACTACGACACGTTCGTGATCAACTCGCCCGAGGATGTGCTGGTGGCGGGCACGAATGTCATCGCGGTCCAGTTTTTCAACATCTATTTGAACAGCAGCTCCGATGCCTTTTTCGATGCCAGGCTCATCGCCTCGATGGGCGGGAGCGGAACCAGCCCGACGCCCGCGAAGAAGAACTCCGATTACGCAACCAACGCTCCGCCGCAGATGCGGCAGGTGAGCAACACCCCGCAGCAGCCCAAGTCCAATGAGCCGGTGTTCATCACCGCCAAGATCACCGATCCGGAGGGGGTCGCCAACGTCTCGCTCTCGTATCAATTGGTCGATCCGGGCAATTACTTTTCGCTGGATGATGCCGCCTATTACGACCCGAACAATTGGCATCCAGTCGCCATGAACGACTCAGGGATCGATGGCGACGCGGTGGCCGGCGACGGCATTTACACGGCCATGCTGCCCGCGTCACTGCAGATGCACCGCCGGCTGGTGCGGTATCGCATCACGGCAACGGACAACCTGGGGGCCTCGGTCACCGCGCCATACGCCGATGACCCGCAGCCCAACTTCGCTTACTACTGCTACGATGGGATGCCGACGTGGAGCGCGGCCATTCAGCCGGGAAGCACGGACCCGACCAAGAAACAGGTTGTGACCTACGACTTCAACGCGATGCCCTACATGCCGGTGTACCAACTGCTGACGAAGAAGCAGTCGCACCTGGATTCGCAGGCGCTCCCCGGCTCGACGCAAGGGCAATACTGGGGCGATGCCTATCTGTGGAGTGGAACGCTCGTCTACGATGGCGTGGTCTATGACCATGTCCACTACCGGGCACGCGGGGGCGTGTGGCGTTACTCCATGGGCAAGAACATGTGGAAATTCGATTTCAATCGAGGCCACGAGTTCCAGCCCAAAGACGAGTACGGCAATCCGCTTTCCACGACGTGGAAAAAGCTCAACCTCAGCGCCAACATTCAACAGGGCGATTTTGGCCAGCGCGGCGAACAGGGGCTGTTCGAATACCTGGGCTTCAAGCTGTTCGACCTGGCTGGCGTCCCAGCACCCACGACGTTTCCCATCCATTTCCGCATCGTCGAGAATGCCTCGGAGACGAACAACACCGCCAGCCAATACGACGACGATTTCCAGGGGATGTACATGGCCATCGAGCAGCAGGACGGGAACTTCCTCGATGAGCATGATCTGCCTGACGGGAATATCTACAAGATGGAGTCGGGGCCTGGCGGCGGCGAATCGAACAACCAGGGCCCCACGCAACCCAGCGATAACTCCGACCTGATCAACTTCACCAATACCTACCGATACAGCACGACCACCGACCAATGGTGGCGGGACAACCTGGATCTGAACGAGTACTACAACTATCGCGCCATCGTCGAAGCCATCCACCATTGGGACATCGGGTTTGGCAAGAACTACTTCTATTATCACAACCCGGAGACCAATAAGTGGGAGGTGATGCCGTGGGACCTGGATCTGACGTGGACGACGACTTACGAGCCCGGCGGCGGCGATGCCGAGCCATTCAAGCAGATTCTCTCACGCTCCACCTTCAGCGTGGAATACAAGAACCGGCTGCGGGAAATCCGGGACTTGTTGTTCAACTCGGACCAGATCGGGCAGTTGATCGATGAATATGTGGCGATGGTCGATTCGCCGAGCCCCGGCGCGTCGATGGTCGATGCCGACCGGGCCATGTGGGATTACAACCCCATCATGTCCTCGTCGTATGTGAATCCGGACAAGGCCGGGGTGGGACGCTTTTACCAGGCCGCGCCCACCAAGGACTTCCGCGGCATGGCCCAGCGACTGAAGACCTATGTAACCAACCGCAGCAGCTATCTTGACAACATCGCAGCCGACTCGCTGATTCCCAACAAACCGACCGCCAGCTACGTGGGGGCAGCCGGTTATCCGGTGGATGGCCTGACGTTCCGCAGTTCGGCCTTCAGCGACAGCACGGGCACGTTCGCCGCGATGAAATGGCGCATCGTCGAGGTCAATGCTCCCGGCGATCCCGCATACGATCCGAACGCTCCCCGCAAATCCGAGATCGACGCCACCTGGGAAAGCCCGGAGCTCACCACCTTCAACAGCAACATCACGATTCCCGCCACCATCGTCGAGGATGGCAAGGTCCGCACGATTCTCGAGCCCGGGAAGTACTACCGCGTCCGGGTGCGGATGAAGGACAGCACCGGCCGCTGGAGCAAGTGGTCGGATGCGGTGCAATTCATGGCCGGCGCGGGCAGCACGACCATTGCGGACTCGCTGCGAATCACCGAACTGCATTACGATCCGGCCGCCCCGGCCGAGGGCAGTCCATACACCAAGGACGATTTCGAATTCGTCGAGCTGACGAACATTGGTCCGCAGCCGATCAACCTCAATGGCGTCAGCTTCGTCAATGGGATCACTTTCACCTTCGGCAATATGGAATTGGCCCCCGGCCAGCAGGTGGTGGTGGTCAAGAACCTCGATGCCTTCAAGCTGCGCTATCGCACCGAGGGGATGAATATCGCCGGCGTGTATAGCGGGAGCCTGAAGGACAGCGGGGAGCAGATCAAGCTGGTCGATTCTGCCGGCCAGACCATCCTCGATTTCACTTACGACAGCGATTGGCACTCGACCACGAATGGCGATGGCGATTCGCTGGTAATCGCGGACCCGAATGCCCCGACTTCCGCCTGGGGCCAGGCCAGCGGCTGGAAAGCCAGCCGGATCTCCGGCGGCACGCCTGGAGTGGAAGAGACTTCACTGGCCAAGGACAGCATCGTCGTCAACGAGATCCTGGCCCACACCGATGCCGAAGCGGGCGATTGGGTCGAGTTCTACAACACCACCGATTCTCCGATCGATCTCAGCGGCTGGTGGCTCAGCGATGAATCGGCCAATCCCACCAAGTATCAGATCCAGCCGGGCACGGTGATCCCGGCCCATGGGTTTATCGTCTTCTCGCAGTTCGCCCAGTTCGACAAGCTGGGTGCACCGGGCGTGGTCACGCCCTTTGCCTTCAGCGAACTGGGCGGCGACGAAGTGGTGCTATCGTCGGCCACCTCGACCGGCCTGCTCACTGGGTATCGCACCAAGGAAAAGGTCGAAGCCAGCGATCGGGAAGTTACCCTCGGACGTATCCTCACCAGCGACGGCATCGATTTTACCGCCTTGAGCCGGGCTACGCCCAATGCCGCCAATGCCGGCCCCATGGTCGGCCCAGTCGTCATCAACGAGCTGATGTACGACCCCGCTTTGGGCGGTGATGAGTTCGTCGAGTTGCGCAACATCAGCAACAACTACGTTTCATTGTTCGATCCCCTTGTTCCCGCTGATCATTGGAAGTTCACGGCCGGGATCACCTACGAATTTCCCGGCTACACGACGCTTTCGCCTGATGAATACATCCTGGTGGTGCCGATCGATCCGGCACTGTTCCGTAGCAAGTACAACATCCCCCAAGCCATCCGCATTTTCGGGCCCTACACCGGCAGCTTGGATAACAGTGGCGAGACGATCACCCTCAGCCGGCCCGGCGATCCGGAACAACTGGATGGCACGGTTCCGTATTACGCCGTCGATCGCGTGCACTACAACAACGTTGCCCCCTGGCCAACCGAAGCGTATGGCACGGGGCCGGCGTTGGGGCGGCGCATCGGGGGAGATTACGGGAACGATCCGGCGAATTGGGCAGCGACGGCCTCCGGTGGCACGCCCGGCCGGGCCAACTTCAACACCAAGCCTCCCACGGCTGACATCGTCGATGTCACGCCC
The DNA here is from genome assembly GCA_050261455.1 of Bacillota bacterium. GTDB lineage: Bacteria > Planctomycetota > Phycisphaerae > Tepidisphaerales > Tepidisphaeraceae > JAPLNB01. Next base: position 5,908 of record JBLNDH010000297.1, on the reverse strand, counting down.
GATCCTCGCAACAGCGGCGTCGATTCGATCACGATCCAATTCAGTCAGAAGATCACCGGCTTCGAGCTCTCGGACCTGGTTTTGACCCGGAACGGCAGCCCCGTGGCCTTTAGCGGTGATCAGACGCTGACCAGCAGTGATGGCCTCACTTGGACGCTCAACAATCTCAGCGGACTGACGCTTATTGAAGGCAACTACACTCTCACGCTGGCCGCCGCCAACTCCAGCATCATGGATCTGGCGGGCAACGCGCTAGCGGAGGATGCCAGCGACAGCTTTGAAGTAACCACCACAGTGATCCCGGGTTCGCCAGGAAACGATACGTACATCCTGCGCCGCTCTGGGGACATGATCCAGGTCTTCGTCAACCCGCTGCCCAACGCGTTGCCGACCTATACGATCCCTGCCTCGTTGCCACACCGATTGACAATCGATGCTGGCGATGGCGACGACAACCTCGTCATTGATCAATCCGGTGGCAGCGCGATTCCCGGTGGTGCTATGGGCCTGGTGTTCAGCGGCGGAAGTGGCAGCGGCGATTCGATCAGCATCCTGGGCAATGGCACCAGCGTGGGCAGCTACTTCTTCACCGGAAATGTGTACGTGCTCACCATCGACGGGCAAAAGGTGTATTTCGACAGCGAATCGCTGTCGATCAGCGATTTCAGCAGCTTCGCGGTCAATGGCAGCAACGGAAACGACAACATTCAGATCGACGCGCCTTCCGCGGATCATGGGCGTATTTCGGGAAGCGGGGCTAATGTTCCCTTCACGCCCCTGACCTACTTCAACACCGCCAAGACCATCGTTGACACTGGCGACCAAGGCCAGGATGTCGTAACCCTCGCGGGTAACATTCCCGGCAATCTGGAGATCAACTTCGGTCAGGACCCCAGCTCGCTGATCGTAACCAGCGGCACCCAGGACCTGGGTAGCCGAGTCCAAGTGAAAGCGTCGAACCTGACGCTGCGAGCCAAAGGCGACAGCATCATCAACCTCTCCGAGAGCTGCAGCTTCGCCACGTTGGGCATCTCCGAGTCCGCCCGGGTCAATCTGCTTGCCGGCAGCAACAAGGTGCTTACCGTCAGCAAGCTGGAGATGACCGACAACGGAAAGCTGGACTTGGCCAACAACAGCCTGATCGTCCACGCCACGCCCGACACCCGCAACAACGTGCTGACGGACGTGTCCAATCAGATCAAGGCCGCCCGGAACTCGACATCTCAGCTGTGGCAAGGCAACGGGATCACCAGTTCCACTGCGGCCGCCAGCTCCCTGCGCGGCTTGGCCGTGTTGCTCAACGATCAAGGCGATGGCACCCCGATCCTCAATACCCTCGGCACCGTGCCCGTCACGACTGATGACATCCTGGTGAAGTATACCTGGGACGGCGATGTGGACCTCAACGGCCAAGTGGACGGGGACGATTACTTCCTGATCGACTCCGGCTTCATCTCCGGCCTGGACCAGTATCGCAACGGCGATGTGGACCTGAACGGGGTGATCGATGGCGACGACTACTTCCTGGTCGACTCCGCCTTCATCGGCCAGAGCAATGTTTCGCTGTCCCCATTGCTTTCCAGCGGCTCGCTGCGAGCACCTTTGGCAGCCCAATCCTCGGCCGTCAGCGAGAGTGGGGCTATCCAGAACGCGCTCATCCAGCCGTGGAAGCAGACCGTAAAACGCCTCTGGGACCGGCCCAGGCATCCGAAGGTCGGCCGCGACATTGATCGGCGGTCCGACCCTCTGGCCTGATGAAACCGGATACCGACGGGGGAGAGCGCAGGTTGACTTTGCACCGTGGCGCATCTTGTCTGCGCCTGTTTTGAGTAGATCAGGCCTAGCAATGGCCGGCATCTCTCTTTTCGGAGCCGGGTTATGGATCGTCTACAGCGGCGGCGAATAATCGCGAATTGGACTCGAGTAGCCTGCAACTGCACCGCCAGTGTCTTGCGCAACTTGCGAAAGCAATTGGGGGCGTCTTCCGCCCAAGGGAGAGGTGTTCTCCCGTTATCGGAGCTGCTGGAGCCCCGCCAACTCCTCGCCGTCACACCGCTCATCAGCGAGTTCATGGCCAACAACGGGCATACGCTGACTGACAAGGACGGCGACTACTCCGACTGGATCGAAATCCAGAACCCCACCTCCAATCCCCTGAACCTGGACGGCTACTTCCTGACCGATGACCCCAATCAACTGAACAAATGGCGAATCCCCGCCACCACCCTCGCCCCCGGCGGCTACACCCTCGTCTTCGCCTCCGGCAAGGATCTGGCCGTCGCTGGCCAGCAACTGCATACCAACTTCTCCCTCAACGATGCGGGCGAATACCTCGCCCTCGTCGCCCCCGATGGCAGCACCATCGTCTCGGAATATGCCCCGGCTTATCCCCCACAGCTTGAAGATGTGTCGTATGGTTACATACCCGGCGGCACGATCAACACGACCATTCTAACGACCCGATCCTCGGCGCGATTCCTCATTCCCAGCAACAGCAATCTCGGCTCAACCTGGACCGGCCGACAATTCGATGATTCCAAGTGGACCAACGGATCACTTGGCCTCGGCTTTGAAACCAATACGGGCAACCCCCTGCCCAACGAGATCGAAGGCAACAACAGCGTCGCCGAAGCCAACGATGCCTTGGGCAACTTTTCCCTGTTCTCCGGTTCGCTGTACCAACTAAGCCTTGCGGGAACGATCTTGTCGGCTGCCGACTCCGACTTCTACAAGATCGGATCCCTCCAGAGTGGCGATGTGCTCACGATCAGTGCCTCGGGCGTCGGCTCGTCCCGCGGGACGCTGGGCAACACCTATGTCGAGCTCTATCGGCTCAACGCCGGCCATCCCACGCTCGTGGCCAGCGATGATGATGGCGGCCCCGGGGGGAATACCGATTCACTGATCCACCGCTTCACGATTGCCGCCAACGACACCTACCTGGTCAAAGTCAAATCCATGGGCGACGCCACGGGAACCTACAACCTGAGCCTTTACCTGGAGAACAGTGGCTCGGCCCCCACGACCGACGGCTCATTGACCACCGAAGTCGAGCCCAACGACTCATCCACCACAGCGACGGACGTTTCCAGCAGTTGGTCCGCCGTCCAGTATCTATCCCGCACCACGGCAACCGCCGGCAGTAGCGAGGATTTCTACCGCTTCCAGTTCACCGCCGGCGACATCATCACCATCACCCTCGACGCGATCGGCACGATGGACGCGAGCGTCTACCTGCTGAACTCCGCCGGCACCGTCATCGCTTCTGATGATGGCACCACAACCGCACCGGACCCCTACTCCAACGACGCCAGTATCTACAGCTTCCGCATCCCGACCACCGGGACGTACTACGTGAAGATGCACAAGAACTCAGGCAGCAGCAACCCCGCTTACAGCGCCAATGTCTATCTCTCCACCACTTCGTCACCGCCTAAGCCGGCGGTGTTCGCCGGATTGATCAACACGAACCTCCAGTCGCGGATGCTGAATATCAATGCCACGGCCTACGTGCGCATTCCGTTCTACGTTGGAGACCCATCCATCATTGATACGCTGCTGTTGCGTATGAAGTATGACGATGGATTTGTCGCCTATCTCAACGGGCAGCAGATCGTCAGCCGCAATGCGCCTTCTACGCTCGCGTACAACTCCACTGCCGTCGCTACGCGTCCCACCGATCAGCAGGCAGCCGCCGAGGACATCGACCTCAGCGAGTTCAAGAACCTGTTGGTCCCAGGAGACAACATTCTGGCCATTCAGGGCTTGAACATCTCCAAGGACAATTCCGATTTCCTGGTTCTCCCGGAACTGCAGAGCGTCAGCACCATCGACGCCGGCATGCAGTACTTCACCACGCCCACTCCAGGCAAAGCGAATGTGCCCGGCTCGTTGGGCTATGTAACTGACACGAAATTCGATCACGACCGCGGCTTCTATGATGCGCCGTTCATGCTGAGCATCAGCACCGACACCCCGGGCGCCGAGATTCGCTATACCATCAATGGCACTCCCCCTACCGCCAGCACCGGCACGGTATACACCGGCCCCATCCGCATCGACAAGACGACCACCCTTCGCGTTGCGGCCTTCAAACCCGGGTATATCGCCAGTACGGCTGATACCCAGACTTATATCTTCCTGGACGATGTCATCCGCCAGTCCTCCACCGGACAGAGGCCCAGCTCGGACTGGCCTTCGGGCTCGGTCAATGGCCAGACCATCAACTACGGCATGGACCCGGATATCGTCAACAACATCGCCTACAAGAACACCATCAAGGACGACCTGAAGAGCATCCCCACCCTCTCCATCGTCACCGATTTGAAGAACCTGTTCGATCCCAACACCGGCATCTACGTCAACGCCTATGGCGATGGCCAGGCCTGGGAACGCCCCGCCTCCATCGAACTGATCAACCCCGATGGCACCAAGGGCTTTCAATCGGACATTGGCCTGCGCATCCGCGGAGGCTACAGCCGCAGCGGCGGCAATCCCAAACATGGCTTCCGCATCTTCTTCCGCAGCGAATACGGCCAGGGCAAGCTGGACTATCCACTTTTCGGCGACGATGCCGCCCAGAGCGTCGATTGCTTCGATCTGCGGGCCACCGCCAATTACTCCTGGGCTTTTGAGGGCGACCCCCGCGGCATCCTCATCCGCGATTCCTTCTCCCGCGAGACGCAGTTGGACATGGGCCAGCCCGCCACTCGCGGTCAGTTCTACCATCTGTACATCGATGGCCAGTATTGGGGCGTCTACAACTCCGAAGAACGCCCCGAGGCCTCCTATGCCGCCGATTACTTCGGCGGCGAGAAGGAGGACTACGACGTCATCAAGGTCAATGCCAACGCTTACAACGTCTATGCCACGGATGGCAACATGGACGCTTGGAACCGCCTCTGGGCTGCCTGCTTCGCAGGAATGAGTTCCAATGCAGCCTATTACAAGATCCAGGGCCGAAACCCCGATGGCACCCTCAACCCCAACTATGAGAACCTGCTCGATGTGGACAACCTCATCGATTACATGCTGACTATCTACTACACCGGCAACTTCGACGCCCCCTACTCCGCGTTCGTCAATGGCCCCAACAACTTCTACGCCATCTACAACCGCAAGGCCAAAGACGGCTTCAAGTTCTTCGCCCATGATTCGGAACACACCCTGATGGTGGGCAACACCTCGTTTGGTGATGGCTTGACCATAAACCGCACCGGCCCGTACGCCACCTACGCCGACCCCACGCGGGCCACCCCCCAGGGCATCTTCCAGCAACTGATGGCCAATAACGAGTTCAAACTGCGCGTGGCCGACCACATCCAGAAGCACTTCTTCAACGGCGGCGCCCTCACCCCCCAGGCAACCGCGGCACGTTTCACGGAATTGAAGAACGAAATCGATCGTGCCGTGGTCGGCGAATCCGCCCGCTGGGGCGATTCCAAGACCCATCCGGCCCTGACCCGGACCACCTGGCTGAATCAGATCAACACCCTGCTCACCCAATACTTCCCCAGACGCTCGGACATCGTGCTCAGCCAGCTCAAGGCCAAGAAGCTCTACCCCACCACCGCCGCTCCCTCGTTCAATCAGTTTGGCGGGATTATCTCCTCCGGCTTCAATCTCACCATCACCAGTGCCGCCGGCGCCACCACCTACTACACCCTGGACGGCAGCGATCCCCGCCTGATCGGCGGGGCCGTCTCCTCCCAAGCCTTGACCTACGCCAGCGGCATCCCTCTGAACCAGACCGTCACCGTCAAAGCCCGCACCCTCTCCGGCACAACCTGGAGCGCCCTGACCGAGGCCACCTTCACGTTCGACATGTCGGCCCTGCGCATCACCGAGTTGATGTACAACCCCGCCCCCCCGCCCGCCGGCAGCCCCTTCGTCAAGGACGACTTCGAGT
>JBLNDH010000296.1:0-8723 GCA_050261455.1 Bacillota bacterium | reverse complement strand
AGTCGTGCAGGTGGATGGGAGGAGCTATCAGATTTCGTTGCGGCTGAAGCGGTATTACAAGCCTTACACGCTGCATCTGATCGATTTCAGCCATGACCGGTATCAGGGGACGGAGATCGCGAAGAATTTTGCGAGCCACGTGCGGCTGGTGGATCCGACACAGCATCAGGACCGGGAAGTGCAGATCTGGATGAATCATCCGCTGCGCTATGGCGGGGAGACATTTTACCAGGCGAGTTTCAAGCCGGGGGATAAGACGAGCATCTTGCAGGTGGTTTCGAATCCGGCATGGTTGCTGCCTTATATTGCGTGCGTGGTTGGGGGATTGGGGATGGTGATCCATTTTGGAATGCACCTGGTGGGATTCATCGCTCGGAGAGGGGCGGAGAGAACGGAGATCGGGTCGAGGACGACCCGGCTCGACTCGCGGGCGGAATTGACTGGTCAGTCGAAGACGGAATACACGCTGGAGCCGGCGAGGCGATGGACGCGTGCGGGCTTTCTATTTCCGGCGATTATTACGGGGTTGTGCATAATCTACCTGGGGGCGAAGTTGCGGACGCCGGAACAGGCAACGGCGTTTGATGTGCGGGGATTTGCCACGTTGCCGGTGTCGTATGAAGGGCGTGTGCAGCCGCTGGATAGTCTGGCTCGGAACAGTTTGAAGATCATCAGCGGGCGGGAGACGTTGAAGACCGATATGGGACGGGCGGAGGCGATTTACTGGCTGATGGACATGTTTGCCCGGCCGGAACAGGCGGATACGTACAAGGTGTTCCGCATCGATCATCCGGATCTGGTGAACATGATCAGCCCGGGGGCGAAGGAGACGCGGTTTTCGTTCAGCCAACTGCTGGGGGCAGCCAAGAAACTGGAGGAACAGTTTGCGCAGGTGGCGCAGATCGAGCCGAAGCAGTACGACCGGTATCAAAAGGCGGTGGACCAGCTTCGGCAGAAGGCACAGCTGTACATCATGCTCCAGAGCAAGGAGCCCTTGCTGCTGATCCCGCCGATGGATGGGGCCAAGAGGTGGCAGACCTTCGGGGAGGCGATGCACGGGGCACAGCAGCAGAATCAGCCGCCGGCGAACCCGGCGGCGATGACGCTGGGGGCACTGCTGCAATCGTATAGCGAGAATCGGCCGGCGGAGTTCAATAGTGTGCTGCGGGCGTATATGCCGCTGCTGCAGGAGAAGCTGCCGGAGATGAAGAAGGTGTCGTTTGAGGCGTTCTTCAATCGCTACGATCCGTTTACGCAGTGCATGGTGCTGTATCTGCGGGTGTTTGTGCTGGTGAGCTTGTCGTGGCTGCTGGGGCGAGGGGATTTGGCTACCCCCCTATCGCGGGCAGCGTTTGGGGTTTTGAGCGTGGGATTCGTGTTGCATACGCTGGGGCTGGCGGCGCGAGTTTACATCTCCGGGCGGCCGCCGGTGACGAACCTGGCGTCGTCGGCGATTTTCATCGCGTGGGGCGTGACGGCGCTGGCCATCGGGTTGGAATGGTTGTTCCGCAATGGGATCGGAGCGATTACGGCGGCGGTGATTGGGTTCCTTTCATTGCTGATCGCGGACTACCTGGCGCTGAGCGGGGACACGATGAAGGTGTTGGTGGCGGTGCTCGACACCAATTTCTGGCTGGCGACGCATGTGACCACGATTACGCTGGGGTACGCTTCGACGTTTCTGGCGGGGTTCCTTGGGATTGTGTATGTGCTGCGGGGAATGTTTACCAAGTCACTGACGGAGGAGCAGTCCAAGGGCCTGAGCCGAATGATCTATGGCATCGTGTGCTTTGCGATGCTGTTCAGTTTTGTGGGGACGATCCTGGGGGGCATCTGGGCGGATCAGTCGTGGGGGCGGTTCTGGGGATGGGATCCGAAGGAGAATGGGGCGGCGCTGCTGGTGCTGTATAACGCCCTGATCCTGCATGCCCGCTGGGCACGGATGGTCCGCGAGCGGGGGTTGGCACTCCTGGCAATCGGCGGAAACATCGTGACGAGCTGGTCGTGGTTCGGGACGAATATGCTGGGGGTGGGGCTGCATTCGTATGGATTCATGGATTCGGCGCTGTTCTGGCTGCTGGTGTTCGCGTTAACCCAGGGAACGCTGATCCTGCTGGGTGGGTTGGTGCCATTGGAACGGTGGCGGAGCTTCACGGGAAAGGGCGCCATGCCGGTGGTGGCGGGTGGGGTATGAAGGAAGAAGCGACAGGACGACGAAGCGACAAGTGACCGGAGGGAATGAGAAGAGGATTGGTGAGAGCCCATGGCAACGCCATGGGCTTTTGCGTTTGTAAGGGGTGAGGGGTTCTCAGGTTATCGGTCCCGAACAGATTTCTAACTTTTCGCTTGACCGGAGAGCAATGTTCAGGCATATTATACCTAACAAACTACTACTACAGCGAGGTCGCGATGATCACTTTGCGACAACTGGAACGACTGTGGCGGGCCGAGGAGTATGGGCGGCTGGCGGAGGTGCTACTGGAGAACAGGCCGGAGGCAACGTTGCGGCTGCGGAAGGAATTGGCGCGGGCGGTACCCGTGGCAGCGATGGTGATCATTCGGCTGGATGAATTGAACCAGGCCCATGCCCCGTTCTGTGGAGAGATGATTCGTACGGTGCTGGCGGGGCAGGAGGCCGATGGGGGCTGGGGGGATCCACTGGTGACGGCGGTCTGCCTGCATGCCCTGATGTGCGGCAATGGGGATGGGGCGGCGATCGAACGTGGATTGGCATATCTGGCGAGTATTCAAAGGAACGAGGGGCTTTGGCCCCGCATTCCGATGCGGCGGATGCCGGCCGATCCGTTTGTGTCGGCGTTTATCCTGTACCACCTGGGGCAGGATCCGCGGTTTGGGCAGCGGATTCGGTTGAACGAAGCGTTAGGGTGGTTCGAGACGTATGGGGGAAGCGAGTTGGATTTGGATACGGCACGGCTGTGGCGGAGCATTGCCCTGCGGCGACAGGTGAGGCGATTCGCAGAGCAGGCGGGGCTGGTGAGCTGGTCATGAACGGCAGAGCATAGAAGACAGAAATCAGAAGACCGAATAGACGGTGGGCGAATTCTGCGGTGTTGAGGAGGATGAGTGAGGGATCTGTAGGTTGAGGATACCTCGACGAGGTTGACGGGGCGGTGAGGAAATAGAAAAGGGCGATTTGCCCAATCGCCCTTTAATCAACCACAACCCCGGATAACCGTTGGTTGGTACGTTCTATTGTTGATCAGTTCATTGTGCCGGCGAGCACGTTGCCGGAGGTGGTGTTGGCACTGCTGCTGCCGCCGGTGACAGCGGTGTTGGAGGTATTGGAGGTGGGCGGATCGGGGAGCTGCAGAACCATGTTGGGTTTCAAGGCGGAACGGTTGGGGCCGATCAGGTCCTTGTTCAGCTCATAAAGCTTGGTGACGCGATCGGTCCTTCCGTAGAGCTTCTTGCAGATGGTGTAGAGATTATCGCCGGGCTGGACGCGGTATTGACGAGTGGGATCGACAACCTTGGACGTGGCGAGGACAGCCTTGGCCGCCTCGGGAACCACTTCGTCCTTGGCCGGGAGGACGATCTTCATGCCGACACGCAGGCGGTTGGCCGCCTTGGGGTTGGCACGAGCCAGATGGGGATAGTAGCTGGGGCTGCCGTATTCGGCCTTAGCGATGGACCAGAGGGAATCGCCTGGCTTAACAACATAGATGCGGGGACCGCTGCTGCTGGGGCGAGTCGTCGGGGCGGCGTCCTGGGTGGGAGCGGCAACCACGGGGTTGGATACCGTGGAGTGCTCGGTATTGGTGTCAGGAGTAACGCTGCGGGAGGCGGCATTGCTGCCATTCTCCAGCATCTCACGCCAGCTGAAGGAGCCCGATCGCGCCGACACACTGGTGGTGTCGGGTGCGGAAGAGGTGGTGGCCTCGACCGGCGTGGGTGAGGTTACAGCCGGGTTAGATGTCGGCCCGAAAATGGAAACACTCGCGCTGGCGTCAGTCGGCTGTGTTGTGGGCGTCACACTCGGCGTTTCGTGCGGCAGCAGGGAAGTCAGGGGGTGTTCGGCCGAAGACGTAGTCCCGCGATCGGACGTTTGAGAACCGGCCTCATCATGCTTGGCAGCATTGGCGGAGGGTTCGGAACCCAAACGGGCCTGATCGTGGCCGGTCTTGCCAGCATTGGCAAAGAACAGGACGTAGACCATCACGGCACCGAAGAGAATACCGCCGACCGCCAGTCCGAGCTTCACATCCTTGCGCATCTGAGGGACTCCTTTCCCACGGTACCCGATCGTCTATTTTATCGGCCGTTTGAGCCCGCGGCATTAAGCCGCCCACCCGCATCTTCCATGCGGCAGGCGTTGGTTAGAACGACTACTGTCCTGCACGTTGAAGGTGTTGCCCGACGGATGGTTTCCGTTCCGGCGCCGACGCCTGCAAGTCTTTTCCGCCCAGCAAAAGCAGCGGTGAGGCGATGGCGAAGGACGAATACGTACCTATTAATATGCCAAACAGCAGAGCGAATGTAAAGCCATGGATGCCTGGGCCACCCCAGACGTACATCACCACAAGGGTGGCGATGGTGGTGCCGCCCGTAAGCAGCGTTCGGGACATCGTCTGGTTGATCGAGTCGTTGATGATCTCCCGGCTGATGTGGCCGAACTTGCCACGGTTCTCACGGATTCGGTCGAAAACGACGATGGTGTCGTTCACCGAGTAACCCATGACGGTCAGGATAGCCGCCACCACCGTCAGGTTCATGCGGATCGGATCGATCAGCAAGGCCCGGCCGAACGCCGTGTCACCAACGTACTGCGTCAAACCGATCAAGCCAACGGTGATGACGACATCGTGGAGCAACGACGCAACGGTTGCAGCTCCGTACTTGAAATCGCCGAATCGCACCCAGACGTAGATCGCAATCGCCAGGATGGACAGGGCAACAGCGACCAGAGCATCGACCTTGGTATCGTTGGCGACGGAGGCATTGAAGCTGCTGACGCGGCCCAGATCGCCCGGACGGGTGATCGCCTCGCTGACGAGTTTCCACATGGGCCTGGCCAACTGCTCCTGCCAGGCACCGGGATCCCGATCGAAGTCGATTGTCGGATCGGTGATCATGACAACGGCAACGTTGGTGGGTTCATCCTGATTTCGGTTGGGGGAGTCCACCTCCATCGGCCGGTATGGCAGATGCGAACCCGGATCGAGCCGCAACCGCTCGATGCGATCCTGAATCTGCCGGGGGGTGAGTTGCGGGGCGATATTCTTCAGCACGATCGCCACGCCACCCTTGTTCGCTGCAGCCTTGGACGCGACGAACCCATCGACCGTGATCGGGTCATTGGCAATCGGGACAACGGTCTTGCCATACGCCTGGTCGAAGGGAGCGTCTTCCATCGCGAAATGCGATTCGCGATCGATCTTGAGCATGTCGCCCAACGCCGCCACCACGGCCTCGCGGACTTCCTTGGTGTTCTCATTGGGCGTGACAATCTCGTAATCCTTGTCGGTCGTGCCAACGGCAACCACCTGTGCAGCGGGGACCGCTTTGGCAACGGCCGGCTGATCCAGCAAATCGCGGATCTTCTGGAGAGTGGTGGCTTCTTTCAGTTCGACCTGAACCGACGTACCGGAGACGAACTCGATGTCGTACATGTCGCGGCCCTTGGAGAAATAGGCAGCGAGACCGGCAACCATCAGAACAGCACTGAAGGCATAGAACATCCAGGCCTTGCTCATCCAATCGACACTGGGCTTCAGCGTCTGGTCCCACTTGGGGAAGGTCAAGGGCAAGCTGCCCATGTGCTTGACGTTGAGCCGTTCGATGGCGAAGTCGAAGATGGCCCGGGTGACGTACAAGGCGGTGAACATCGAGGCGCCGATGCCGATCGTCAGCGTCAGACCAAAGCCGCGGATTTCCTCACTGCCATACCAGTAGAGGATGACCGAGGTCATGATGGTGGTGATGTTGGAGTCGAAAATGGCGCTGAACGCCCGATCGTAGGCATTCCGCAGAGCCATGCGCAACGAGAGGCCTCGCTGCTGTTCCTCGCGGAGGCGTTCGTAGATCAGCACGTTGGCGTCAACCGCCATGCCCACTGTCAGCGCCAGGGCGGCGATGCCCGGGAGGGTGAAGGTGGCGTTGAACATCGCCATGACGCCGATGTTGATGACCAGGTTCATGAGCACGGCGATGGTGGCAACCAGACCGGCAAAGTAGTAGTACCCGGTCATGAACACAGCCACCGCGACGATGGCAAACAAGCTGGAGCGGAAGCCGGCGCGAAGGTTGTCAGCACCGAGGCTGGGCCCAACGGTGCGTTCGCTGATGGGCTCATCGGCGAGCTTGGCGGGCAAGCTACCGGCGTTGAGGGTGCGGATCAGGTAGGTCAATTCCTGTTCGCTGAAGTTGCCCGAGATCTGGCCGCGGCTTTCGATGCGGGACCGCAGCGTCGGGGCGTTGATCATCTTGTCGTCGAGGACGATGCCCAGCGGCTTGCCGATGTGGGAACCACTCAACTCGCCGAACAGGAATGCGCCTTGGGCATCAAATTCGAAACCGACGACATTCTCGCCGGACTGGGGATCGTAATCCTTGTTGGCTTGGCGGAGCCCCCAGGGGGCGGCGCCTTCCTTGTGAACCATGGATTCATCGGGCGTGACGTAGGCCAGGATCCACTGCTTGTCGCCGTAGGTTTCCAGACGATAGCCTTTGAACTGATCAGGCCGCTCGATCTCGAACCAGCGCATGGTATCGCCGGCCTTGGGAGTGGGCCCTTCGGTGCGAAGGCGTTCGGCCATGCTCTGGATCATCTGCGGATCGGTCACGACGATGTGGAATTCCAGCACGCCGGAACCGCGGAGCAGGCGTTTCAGGTCTTCGGCGTCATTCATGGTGCCTTTGCTCTTGGCATAGGCATCGTAGGCGGCAACGTAGCGGTCGATGGCCTGCAGACGCTGGGGGAAGTCGCCGGGCTGCTGTTTGAGCTTGGCGATGCTGGCTTCGCGTTCCTTCAGCTTGTCTGCGACAAGCTGCTTATTGCGCGCCCGCTGGGCCTTGTCGATGATTCCTTGGGCCAAATCCAACTCGGAGCGGATCTTAGTTTCCGGCAGGTTCGTGTCGTCGATTTGCCGTTCGATGGCAGCGATTTCATCGCGGGCATCGACGGTGCGCACCGGATCATTGGCTTTCTGAGCCTGATCCAGTTTCTGCATGGATTGAGCAAGGCGATCGAACAGGGCTTTGCGAGTGGCGCTGCCCATCGCCAGGCGATCGAGTTGTTCCTGACGCTGCTTCGCGTCGGTGTTCTGGAGAGCCGCGTTGACTTCGCTGGCACGGATGTTGGTGATTTCCAGATCCTGCTGGGCAGTTGAGAAAGCCTTGCGGGCCTCGTTTGCCTCAGCACCGCCGCCGGCCATGGGCATCTGAATTTCCAGGCGTGTGGGGCCTTGCGGACGCCAGACCAAGTTGCGCACGCCATCGGGATCGACGCGCTTCTTCAGGGCATCGGCGACGCGTTGCGAGAGATCATTGGTCGCGGTTCCGGAAGGAGCCTGGATTTCATAGGTCAGGCTGGTCCCGCCGCTGATATCGATACCGGGCTTGAGGTTAAGCCTCTTGGAGAAGGGGACATCCGTGTTGAACAGTCGGCTTGGCGGCCAGAAGATGCCCAGCGATCCCACCAGAAGCACAAAGATAATGAGCGTGAAGCGACCAGCGAATTTATGTTCCATATCAGGTCCCAGAGACAATCTGATCTGCCAGAAGGATCGACCAAGGCCGGGCTCGCCCGACTCCGCAGTTGCGATGCTACTTATTCTGCGGCTTATCCTCTTCTACTACGCGGTGAATTGCACTGCGGGCGAAACGAATTTTGGTGTTGGAACTTTCGTCCACTTTAACCAGGACTTCGGTTTCGCGTGCTTCAACGACCGTGCCAAGGATGCCGCCGATGGTTTGGATCCGGTCGCCACGCTTGAGCTGAGCCAACATCTGCTCGCGTTGACGATCCTGGTTCCGCTTGGAGCGGATGATGAAAAAGTAGAAGATAACCAGAACGATCACCATCAGCCAGATGGGGTTATCGAAGAGGGCAGCCCAGGGGGGCCTGGGGCCGGCCGGCTGCGAGGCTGGCTGTGACGCAGCCTGCATCACACTGGTTCCGGTTTGCGCGAGCATTCCAAACAAGGTCGTCAAGGTTTCTCCTTAGAACTCGTTCAAAACTGGAGCTTACTGAGGCAGCCTCGCTGGGCTCCTGAGTTTGCCACGCGTTCTTAAATCCGTCTTTCCCTATTGGCAATAGTTCGCTCGCGGATTGCATTGAGTCGCCTGGAGTCCCAGACGGTTCATAGCGGACTACTGCCCACTCTCTGTTTCATCCCCCGAAGGCCCCAACTGACACCGTGGGTCCATACGCCTGAATTCGGCAAAGGTTCCTTGGCCGATCGCCCGGCGGATATCCGCCATCAGGCGTTGATAGAACCGAATATTATGCACTGAAACCAAAACAGGTCCAAGCATCTCGCCTGCGAAAAAATAGTGGCGAAGAGCTCCCCGGCTGAAATTCTGGCAGGCGTAGCAATCACAGCCGGGTTCGATCGGCTGGGAATCGCGCTGATATTTGCTGTTGCGAATCCGCAAGGCCCCGGCTGCGGTAAAGGCATAGGCGTTCCGTCCATTGCGTGTGGGGAGGACGCAATCGAACATATCAATGCCGGTCGCCACGGCCTCGACGATGTCCCGGGGAT
>JBLNDH010000295.1:0-5934 GCA_050261455.1 Bacillota bacterium | reverse complement strand
GCACCAATAGCGGAACGACTTGGACGGCGATCACGGGTGTGGCGGATACCACGGCGCTGTTGCTGACGGCCAATGCCAGCACCCGCGTGCGTCTTATCTCCACCGCCAATTGGAATGGCCCGGTTGCCGGTGGCCTGACCTTCCGGGCCTGGGACCAGACGACGGGCACGGCGGGAACCCAAGTGGACACGACCACCAACGGCACCACCACCGCCTTCAGCACCACGGCTGCGCAGGCGGATATCGTGGTGAACGCGGTCAACGACGCGCCCAGCTTCACCAAGGGCGGGGACCAGACCGCGCTGGAAGATGAGATCACCAAAGTGGTCGATGGCTGGGCGACCGCCATCTCGGCGGGGCAAGCGGATGAGGCCGGTCAGGCGTTGACCTTCGAGGTGAGCACGAACAACGACGCCCTGTTCTCGGCCTTGCCGGCGATCGATGCGACCGGCCGGCTGACCTTTACGCCGGCGGCGGATGCTACCGGCACGGCCACGATCACGGTGCGGCTGAGGGACAACGGCGGCACGGACCTGGGCGGGGTGGATGTCTCGGCTGCCCAGACCTTTACCATCACGATCACCCCGGTCAACGACGTGCCCAGCTTTACCAAGGGCGCTGATCAGCTTCCGGTTACTGGCTCAACGGCCCACGTGGTTCAGGGCTGGGCCACCGATATTCTCCCGGGTTCTTCGGATGACGAATCCACTCAGACCCTGACTTTTACGATCACAACCGACAACGATGCGATGTTTGCGGTCCCGCCGCAGATTAACCCCGAGACCGGCGATCTGACCTACACCCTGGCCAATAATGCCACCGGTTCAGCGACCGTGTCCGTGGTTCTGAAAGACAGCGGAGGTACGGCCAACGGAGGTGCAGACACGTCGGACACGCAGACGTTTACCATCACGGTCTCCGAGAATACCCCGCCGACGGCCGGTGATGACGCTTACGAAACCAACGAGGATGTGCCGCTGGTGGTCGATGCCGAAACCGGTCTGCTGGCCAATGACGCTGATGTGAATGGCACGGACCTGACGATTGCGGTGGAGACCCAGCCTGCCCACGGCACGCTGGCCCTCAACACGGATGGCTCATTTACCTATACGCCTGAGGCCAATTGGAATGGCGTGGATACTTTCACATATCACGTCAACGATGGTCTGGCCTCCAGTGGAACGGCCACAGTCACCATCACGGTGAACTTGCTCAATGACGTGCCGAGCTTCACAAAGGGCGCGAATCAGTACGCCGTGAAGAATGCCGGCGCGAAGACGATCACGGGCTGGGCGACGGCGATCTCTACCGGGGCGGCGAATGAGGCCACTCAAAACCTGAGCTTTGAGATCACCACGAACAATAACAGCCTGTTTGCAGTTCTGCCGGCGATCGATCCGGCAACGGGCACGCTGACCTACACCCCGGCGACCGATGCCTTTGGCGTGGCGACCGTCACGGTGCGGCTGAAGGACGATGGTGGCACCGCGCTAGGCGGAGTGGACACCTCGGCGGCGCAGACCTTCACCATCACCATCAACGGCTTGCCGGTTGCGAACAACGATACGTATACCGCCGTGCAAAACAGCTCGCTGACGGTCGCGGCCAGGCGTGGTGTGATGGCCAATGATACCGATGACGAGAACTCGACGCTCACGGCCAGCATCATCGGCCGTACCCGGTTAGGTTGGCTCACGCTTGCACACGGTTCGGTCAAGCTCGCTGCCGATGGCTCGTTTACTTATGTTCCGGTCGCCGGCTTCGTGGGCACCGAAACCTTTACCTATCGGATCAGTGATGGGGTCGCGAAGAGCAATACCGCTACGGTCACCATCACGGTGGTGCCTCCCAATCATGCTCCGACGGCCCGAGGTCTGGCCAAGGCGACCAAGCCGGGTGGTTCGGCCGTGTTTAATGTGTTGCCCAGGGCCTCTGATGTGGATAACGATCCGCTGATCATCCGCGGCGTGGCGACTCCCAAGTATGGCACCGCCACCATCAACGACCACGGCACACCTGACGACCGGACCGACGATTACATCGTCTACCAGCCAAGCGCCGGCTCGTATGCGGATGATTCCTTCAAGTACACGATCTCCGACGGGCGCGGCGGCACCGCGGTTGCCTGGGCGAATGTCAGGGTTCAGGGCGCTGCCCTCATCCCCAGTGCCGACAGCCAGACCACAGACCTGGTGGTCGTCGGATACTCAGGCAATGACACGATCAAGCTGTCGCCAGTTCGCACGGGCACGCGTGTCGTGTGCAATGGCACCATCTTGGGCGCATTCAACCCCACGGGGCGGATCATCGTCGATAGCCGAGCAGGGAACGACACGATTGACACCAGTGCCCTGACTCGCGGTGTCGTCCTCTACGGCGGCGATGGTAACGACATCCTCATTGGCACCTCCTACAGTGACGTGTTCTCGGGCGGCAACGGCAGTGACCTCTTCCGGTCCCGCGGCGGCAGGGATACCTACGTCGATAGGACCGCTAGCGACAGTGTCCTATCTCGTTAAAACGAGATCCAGACATTCAGTGACCCGCTGATTCAACAAGCCTCCCCCACAAGGGGAGGCTTGTCTTTTGGGTCCGATATCTCACATCCTTCTCAGGGCTTGCGGATTCAGCAACCCTCGCCCGTTATCCCGGGATAGCGGTAAAGCCTCCTCTTGATTGGACCGATCCAGAATTACGTGGATGACTGTCCAGAATAGTCGTGGGCACTGGTTGGGACGAGGGCAACCATGGTTACTACAGCGATACAGCCGTCACAAGCACAAGTAAGCAAACTCCTGAGCAGCGTTGATACCGTTGTCACGCTTCCCGAGATCACGACTCGCATCGCTGCGGTTGTCAACGATCATCGCAGCACCGCCCGCGATCTGCACTGGATTATCTCCCACGATCCGGCGCTGGTCTCCCGCCTGCTGCGGCTGGTGAATAGTTCCTTCTATGCCCGGCCCATCGCCATCGATTCCGTGGAGCGTGCCATTGTCCTCCTGGGCTTCGACGCGGTGTACCACCTGGCCATCGCCGCCACGCTTGGCCCGCTTTTCAAAGGCGGCAAGATCTGCGACCGCTTCACCGCCAAAGACCTCTGGACCCATTGTGTTGCCGTGGCGGCCGTTGCCAAGGAAATGGCGCACTGGATCGGGTATCCGCCGTCCGAAGAGGCGTTTCTCGCCGGTCTGCTTCACGACGTGGGCCTGATCGCCTCGTTACAGGCCTGCCGGGGCCGGCTCCGTCAAGTCTGTGAACGCAGCCAGGCCGATGACACGCCCTTCACCAATCTCGAAGTCGAGATCGTCGGTGCCAGCCACACAGACCTCGGCGCCGCGCTGGCCAAACAATGGAAATTCCCCGATACGGTCCGCGAAGTCGCAGCCAATCACCACGATCCCTTGGCGGCATCCGACCAGTTCCGTACGTTCGCAGTGCTGGTTCACATCGCCGATGTGCTCTGCTGCCAGCAGCAAATTGGGTTTAATCTGACGGTCGATCGGCAGCCCTTTGATGAATCCGCCTTTGCCGACATCGTCTCGCCCTCGGTCATCAGCCTGGCCAGGGAAAAACTTCAGTCCTGGGTTGAACCCGCCATCAAGATCTTCGCCTGAAATCCCTCGCAATCATTCCATCGCTTATGCAGTAGAAAGAACACGGAGGCGACTTGCCTGCCTCCGTGTTCTTGTTGTTCATCTGTGTTCACCTGCGGCAACGAAACAAGTCACAGATTCTTTGCCGCAGACTCCCAATTGACCAGGTTCCAGAAGTTCTCGACGTACTTCGCTCGCGCATTGCGGCAATCGATGTAGTACGCATGCTCCCAGACATCGCAGGTCAGCAGGGGGGCATCCCCGTTGGTCATTGGATTGCCCGCATTCCCCGTCTGTACGATCGCCAAGCCTCCGTCCTTCTTCTTCACCAGCCAGGCCCACCCCGAACCAAACAGGCCCACTGCCGCCTGCGTGAACTGCTGCTTGAAATTCGCAAACGAGCCAAACGCCTTGTTGATCGCCTCGGCCAGCTTGCCACTGGGCTCCCCGCCGCCCTTGGGTTTCAGACCATTCCAGTAGAAGGTGTGATTCCAAACCTGGGCTGCATTGTTGAACAGAGGCCCCTGCGCCTTCTGCACGATCTGCTCCAGGGACGCCCGCTCAAACTCCGTGCCGGCGATGAGCTTGTTGAGGTTGTCCACATACGTCTGATGATGCTTCCCGTAGTGGTACTCGAGCGTTTCCGCCGAAATGTACGGGACCAATGCATCCTTCGCATACGGCAACGGTGGCAATGTGTGCATGATTTGTCTCCTTCCCAGGTGCTTTAGAAACCCTGAATTCGTACTTGCACTCTGCTGTACGACAGTATTAGTCACAAGTATAGAACCTGTTCCAAATCTTCGGTACGTCTAAAATCCGCGCATTGCGATAATTGGAAAAGCGAGGATCCGGGTCTAGCGGCGATCCGCACGGCCGGGCTCCGGTTTTGCGTGAAGGATGCTTCAGGTATTTCCAAGCGTCTGTCATCCTGAGCGCAGCGAAGGATCTCTAACGCAGAGATTCCGCGCTGCGATCGGAACGACAGATCCGGTTGAAACCCGTGCACTTGCGATCCACAACGCATCCCTTTATACAAAATCGTGTTCCGTGGCCCGGTTATTCTCAGCACTCAGCACCCAGCACTCAGCACTCAGCACTCAGCACTCAGCATACCTCCATCTTCCCGGTGCAGCGCATCACCCATCGCCCCACCCCCTCCGACCCGCTCAGAATCGCCACTGCCGTCGCACACAACCCGGGACGTGAAACCACCAGCCCCGCCAGGCGACAGGCCACCCGTCGCATTCGCCACAGCCTTCTGAACTCTCCTGCAAGCCTCGCTGGATCCACACCCTTCCCGGCAATGGCCACCGCCGCCAGTTCTGCGCTGCGCAACGCCAATCCCATCCCCTCACCCCCAATGGGCTCGATCGCCGCGGCGGCATTGCCGATGGGAATCACCCCCGCTGGCCAGTCCCCGGGCACCCCATAGCGCAGCAGCGGCGCGGTCCGCCAGCCCCCAACCCGCCATGCCCCCGTCATGCGATCCCGCAAAACCTCATTCTCCCGCGTGATCTGCGCAAAAAGCGCGTCCAGATCGGGGCATTCCTTCAGCCGCCAACCCGGCACGCTGAACGCCACGTTCCACAATCCCTGTTCGACCGGCGCCAACCCTCCATAGTGCCCTTTGACTCCGAATAACTCCACCGCGTCCCTGGGCCCCTCCACATTGGCAAAGTGCGCCTTGATCCCGAAATCCCCCGTCGCCCTGGGCCGCCGCTGCAGCAGCATGCCCCTTCCGTCCGCCACAAGGACCTGCCGCGCTGTTGTCTCTTCCACGGCATTGTGCTCCAGGTCCCGCAATCGCACCCAAACTTTCCCACCCATCGTCTCCTGCCGCATCCCTTCACATCGCACGTGTTGCCGCACGATCGTTCCCGCTTTCTGCGCCTCCCCTAAAAGGAGCTGATCCATCTGCAACCGCGATATCCCGAGCATCGGCCCCGGCAGCCGAATCACGGCCGATCGCCCCGCCATGCTGTGCAAACAAAACCGCGTCATCCAGACCGCCCCCGCACGCTGCAATTGCTCCAACACCCCCGCCCGCCTCAGAACCCCAATCCCCAGGGGGCTAAGGCACTCGCCGCAAACCTTGTCGCGTGGAAAGCGATGCTGATCGACGATCGTGACGGACACCCCCGCCCGAGCCAGCAGCAATCCCCCCAATCCTCCCGCCGGTCCCCCTCCAATCACCAGAACATCAGGCATGCAGAATTCTATGCCCGCTCAGACTCTTTCTCTCACCGTTCCACCTCCGTGTCCCAATCCGTGGCAAAAACGTAGCACGGGCATCTTGCCCGTGCGCGATCGTGGCATGGGCTCACTCGCCCATGCA
>JBLNDH010000294.1:0-4513 GCA_050261455.1 Bacillota bacterium | reverse complement strand
TACACCGAGCCGATGCCGGGGGCCGGTCCTTGTGATCGCGAGCGAACATGAGCATGGCCATGCCGAGTTGACGCAGGTTGGAGGCGCAGACGACGCGTTCGCCCTGCTGGCGGACCCGCTTGAGCGCGGGTAGGAGGATGGCCAGCAGGACGGCGACGATGCCGATGACCACCAGCAGTTCCACCAAGGTAAAAGCGGATTGTCGTTTCATGGCACACCCCGGATTTGTTGGCCGACGAAATTGGGGCCGACTTCTGGGCACCCGGGAGCTTTGCGGGGGCAACCCGTACGCAAGCTGAGCGAAGAAGCCGATTACGCGACCTGGCGAATAACCGGTCCGCTGCAGCGGGCCCTACGAGCTCCCGGACTGCCTTGTCCACCCCTGGACACAGATGAGAGTGGAAGTAAGTAGTCAGTAGAAGCATATACCGCAAAGCGCTGCTCAGCAAGAGAAAAAGAAATAGGGCGTTGTCGGGGTGGGGCAAGGGGGAGGGGACGAAGGCGAGGGTGAGCGGCCAAGGTCGCGCACGGGCAAGATGCCTGTGCTACGGTGTATTTGGCCGCAGATTAACGCAGATCAACGCAGATGGAACGCGCACGGGCAAGATGCCCCGTGCTACATTTGTTGGCCACGGATGGGGTACGGATAAGGCCTGGTGATGGGGAAGGGCCGGGCAAAGGGGGAGAGGTGCTGCGGGAGACGCATGGGCGGGTGAGCCCATGGCACGGTCGGGCACGGGCAAGATGGGCATTATGCATGAGCGGTGTTAGTGCAGTTCTTTGGCTCCGTTGGGGCTGAGGGGCAGGGGAGAGGGGTGGGGGCAGAGGCAGGAGCCCGGCCCTGCGGGCCGCCGCTAAGCGGGGAGGGCAAAAGGCCCGGGCTACGGTGTAGGCAGCGCCGACTACACGGGATCGGAGGTTGCTGTAGTTGCCACCGATATACTCGGATGGGGTAGGCAGAGACAAGGGGCGGGATACAGTGGGGCGAAGGGTCGGCAGGCGGGGTGGAGAGGCGATGGAGGCTTTGCCGGGGGTTCAACGGCGGCTTGCCATTGGGGTATCGAGAAGGTGAGGCTGGTGGAGCGTTGGAGGTCGATTGACGGAAGAGGATTCGGGCCGGGGACGGTCCGGCTCGACTTGCAATCGACGACCAACGGATCTACAGGGCACAAATCTGGAGCAAGCTCATGAAATACTGGCCACAAGTGGCTGCGATGGCGATGTTCATTGCCGCGGTGGCGTTATTTGCGCCGGCGGCGGATTTGAAGAATGAGCTGCCTGCGGCTCCGGCCGGTAAGATGTGGAAACTCGTGTGGCAGGACGAGTTTGAGGGTAGCAAGCTGGATGAATCCAAGTGGGATGTGACGGGCGACTACCAACGCCGGGATGGGTATTGGATGAAGAAGGCCTGCGTGCTCGATGGCAAGGGCAATCTGGCCATCCGCACGTTCCAGGAAGATGGCAAGTACATCGATGGGTGCGTTCGCACGCGCGGCAAGTTCGAACACGCGTTTGGTTACTACGTGGCCCGTATCCAGTTGCAGCAGCAGCCGGGGCATTGGCCGGCGTTCTGGCTGATGGGAGAGGGCGTGGGGAGCCTTAGCAACGAAGGGCGAGATGGCACGGAGATCGACATCATGGAGAAGCCCTGGCGTGATGATCGCGTCAGCCATGCTCTCCATTGGGATGGTTATGGCAAGGAACACAAATCCCAAGCCCATGAGGCCAACGTTCCCGGCATGATGCAAGGTTTCCATACTTTTGCCCTCAGTTGGACGCCCGACGAGTATGTTTTTTATGTCGATGGGAAGGAAACGTGGCGTACCCAAGCGGGCGGGGTGTGCCAGGTGCCGCTGTATATCAAGCTTTCGGATGAAATCGGCAAATGGGGCGGCGACATCGCCAAGGCGAAGCTGCCCGACCAGTTCCTTGTGGATTATGTCCGCGTTTATGAGCTGGTTGATCAGAAGTGACGAGGAGGTTTGAGGAGCTTGGATCTCCCACGGCGACGCCGTGGGCTTTATAGAGAGTCAGAGAAGTCGCGTCGCGTCTTGCAGGGGGTGGGGTTTGGCAGCAGAGTTCGCGAAGACGCGAAGGGAACGCGAGGAGCTACGAAAGAGAAACGCCAAGACCGCGAAGAAAGGTAGTGAGCCTCGGGAGCACACGTGGGAGGAGATCCGAGGTGTTGCGGGGATGCGAATCGAGAGGGGACATAAACGGGGGACGTGATTTCGGGTATCGGGAATAGTGGTAATCATGTTCGCGACGGCTTCATTGGAGCCGTTGTGCAATTCGTGCCGATTCGTCCAGCAGTTCACAGGAGAGAAGCATGCGTGATCGTGAGACTCGTCTCAGTCGGCGACGGCTGTTGAAGACCGCGGTGCAGGCGAGCGCCGTTCTTGCGGCGCCACTGGTGATTCCAAGCAGCGTTTTGGGCAAGGACGGGGCGGTGGCGCCCAGCGAACGGATTGTGCTGGGGGCCATCGGGATCGGCAACCGGGGGCAGTATGACCTGTCGTGTTTTCTGCAAGAGACGGACGTGCAGTGCATCGCGGTTGCCGAGGTGAAAGCCAACCGCCGTGATTTCGTGAAGAAGATGGTGGACAGCCGGTACGGCAACCAGGATTGCGTGACATATCGCGATCTCCGGGAATTACTGGCTCGCACGGATATCGATGCGGTGTTGATCGCGACGGGGCCGAATTGGCATGCGACGGCATCGATCCTGGCGGCGCGGTATGGGAAGGATGTGTACTGCGAGAAGCCGTGCACGAAGAACATTGCCCAAAGTTTGGCGCTGGCGGAGGCGTTCCGGCGGACGGGGCGGGTGTTCCAGGCGGGGACGCAACGGCGCAGCCTGCCCAATTTCATGTACGCGATCGATCTGGCACGCCGGGGGCGTCTGGGCAAGCTTCACACGTTGCATGCGCATCCGGGCGGGTTGGGAGCCAATATGAGCGGATGGCTCCCAGAGCAGACCGAGCCGAATAAGGAGGATGTGGACTGGGATCTTTACCTGGGGCCGGCGGCGTGGCGGCCATTTAATCGGCAGCTGCTCGATGGATTTAATTTCGAAAAAGGGGGCGGGATGACGGGCGGCGGTTGCCTGGAGTGGGGATCGCACTGCGTGGATCTGTGCCAGAGCGCGAATGATGCCGATGCGACGGCGCCGGTGGAATATGAGCCGGTGGGCAACCAGTTGCATGCGAGGTATGCCAATGGGGTCAAGCTGGTCATGCGCAACGAAGGCTGGCTGCCGCTGGGGTCGTGCCCGGTGCGATTTGAGGGCGACGCCGGTTGGGTGGAGACGGGCGATGATGGCGATATTGCGGCGAATCCGGCGGGGCTGCTGGCGGGAAGGCGGCAGAAGATCGGCGGGTACCCGGCGAATTTCCACATTCGGAACTTCCTGGATTGCGTGAAGACGCGAAGCCAGCCGCGGGCGAATGCGGACGCGGCGTGCCACTCGCACATTGCCTGCCATGCAGCGAACATCGCGCTGTACCTGCAGCGGAAGGTGCAGTTTGACCCGGTGAAGAACGAGTTCATCAACGATGAGGAAGCGAATCGGCTGCGGTCGGAGGCGATCCGGGATCCGTGGCGGCTCTAAGGAAGCGTTTCGGAAAAGGGAAAGAGAGCCCGGCCCTGCGGGCCGCCGCTAAACACGGAGTGGTGCTAGCGGCGGGTGGCGATAATTCGCGGGGGATCACGAGGAGAATTCAATGGGTAAACCACGATATACGGCGATCATTTCAGCGGTCATGGCGCTGGCTGTCTGCGCGATGACTGCTGGGCGAGTCAATGCGGCTGACAACAAGGCTTCGGCGCGGGAGAAAGAGCTGAAGCTGATCAGCGTGCTTCAGTCCGATGCACCGGCAGCGGAGAAGGCGATCACCTGCAAGCAACTGGCCATCTACGGAAACAAGGAGGCGGTGCCGGCGCTGGCGGCGCTTTTGCCGAATAAGGACTTGTCGTCCTGGGCGAGAATTGCGCTGGAGGCAATTCCCGATCCGGCGGCAGACGAGGCGCTGCGTGAGGCGATGGGGAAGGTGCAGGGTCGGCTGTTGGTCGGGGTCATCAATTCCATCGGCTATCGCCGCGATGCGAAGGCCGTGGATGGGTTGGTGCAGCAGTTGAAGAATCCCGATGAGGAAGTGGCGTCGTGCGCGGCGGCGGCGTTGGGACGCATCGGCGGCGAGAAGGCGGCGGCGACGCTCGCGGCGGCGTTGGCAAGCGTGCCTACGGCAGTGCGTCCGGCAGTGGCAGAGGGGTGCATCTATTGTGCGGAACGGTTCCTCGCTGGCGGCAATCGTGAGAAGGCCATCCAGCTGTATGACGCGGTACGAAAGACGGAACTGCCGAAGCAGCGAATTCTCGAAGCAACGCGAGGGGCGATTCTCGCGAGGCAATCGGCGGGGATTCCGCTGCTGGTGGAAACGCTCCGGTCCCCAGACAAGGCGATGTTCGGCATCGCGTTGCGAACAGCCAGAGAGCTGTCGGAGGGCCAAGTCAC
>JBLNDH010000293.1:0-3979 GCA_050261455.1 Bacillota bacterium | reverse complement strand
GGATGGGGGTGAGGGAGATCGCGGAGAAGCTGTATTTGAGCGTGAAGACGATCGAGGCGCATCGGGAGCACATCAAGCAGAAGCTGAGCCTGCACAGCAGCAACGAGCTGCTGCGATACGCGATCCGGCATACGCACACGGAACGTTGTCCATGAGCATTCGAGGCAGCCGGGGCTGCGGAGCGTCGGGAATCTCCTGATGAGCCCGTGCGGTCGGCTTGTAGTACAGAAGCGTGCTGTGTCCCAATTGAGAAGAAGTGGGTTGATGGGGAAGATAAGGGTGCATTGACAGTGGGTACTTTGTTCCATTCGTCGTGTTACGAGCGGCATTCAGGGAAGGCCGCTGGACTATGGTAAATCGGATACCGCCCTCTTCCAGGCTGCACTAGTTGTACCTTGCTAGCCTGTTATGTTCCGGGGATGGATTGTGCCTCGGAATGAAAGCGACCGGTGTGTCGGGGCGGCTGCCTTGAACAACTCAAGTGAAGTTGCCGAATCGGCTGCGCGCGGAAGGGGCGCAGCCGACACAGGCGGAGCCTTGACTCAATTCGGGGCTATGTCCGAGGCAGCGTATGGCATTCCAATGCGAGCATCAACGTCCCGCAGCGTGCTCGGCTGGCCCTGCAGCGGAGATGGCGAGCTGGAGAATTCGTATGAGTCCCGGGAATGAGCTTGCTTCGCCCGATTCGGGATCGCCTCGGCAGGGCACAAGCACCGCGATGAGCCATGCGGTGCGGGATATGCCACTCCCGTACGGGGGGCTGGCCAGGCCTGTGCCTAACACGGAATCCAAAGGGGAAGACTGGTTGGGGCCGTATCGCGTGGTCCACCGCGCGTTGCGTGGGCGGTACATTGTGGTCCTGGTTATAGGTTTGCTGGGGGCGGGGCTGGGGAGCTGGGCGGGTTGGCGATCGCAGAAGCCGCTGTATCGCAGCGAAGGCGTCATTCGAATCGCGTACGCGACACCGCCTGCTTTGAAGGAAACCGATGTGAACGGTCCATTGGCGATGTTCGAGGCCTTGATGCAGTCCCAGCGGCTGCTGCTGACGGGGCGGCGTCTACTCGATCTGGCACTCCAAGAGCCTGCGTGGAAGGCAACGGGGAGAGGGGTTTCGGCCGCCGTTGTGGAGGATTTCGCGGCGGGGCTGAAGGCGGAGTATCTTCCGCGGACCGAAAACCTACGGATTACGTTTACCAGCGAGGATGCGACCATCGCGGCGGCGGCGGTCAACGCCATCATCAGTGCCTATGGAAAGGTCTACGACTCCCAGGAACTGCAGTTTCAGCAGAAACGGACCCGTGTGCTCGAGCAGCGCCGTGAGGAACTGGAGCAGCAGATTCGGAGCGTGGAGGCGAGTATTCAGGAAGTCACGGGCGGTGTACCGCCATCCAATCTGGAGCGTCTGGAAGAGGTTGCCCTTCAGAAGATGCAACGGCTGAGCGCGAACTTGGCAGGTATTCGCATGGCGCTGGCGTTGTCTGAGAAACAGGATGTGGGTGGGGGGGCAACGCCGACTGTGGTGCTTACGCCACGGCAGATTGCCATGGTGGATCCGCTGATGCGGTCGTTGCTGGGGGAACAAACACGCCTGCAAGAGAAGCTGGATCAGATGCGAATGCGTCTGGGAGAGTCTCACCAGGAGGTGCTTCAGGCCAAGAAGGCGTTTGAGGCGGCGGAGGCGCGTGTAAACGAATACGCGAGCGATTACAGCACGTACCAATCGAAGCTTGCCAACAGTCCCGACGCCGCACAGCTTGGCTCAGTGCCCATGGGCAGTCAGTCCATACAGAGCCTTCGCTCCAATGAGGCGATTGTGAGCGAACAACTGGAGCAAGCGAAGGACGAGGTGACCGCGATCGGTCGGAAGCGGCAGGAGATCCAGAAGCTGACCAATCAAGTCCAGGACCTCCGGGCCGCACTGGCACCGGTGGTACAGCGCATCGGCGATTTGAAGATGGAATCGAGCCTCAGCGGCCGGCTGGAAGTGATCAGCAATGGCGAAGTGCCTTTGGCACCGATCCTGGACCGCCGGCAGAAGATGGGTGTGCTGGGGGCGTTGGCCGGTGCGCTTCTACCGATTGGGTTGTCGCTGGCTTTGATGTTGGCCAGTCGCCGATATCGCTACTCAGACGAAACGGAAACCGACATATCTCAGAGCACGCCGTTGTTGGGTATTGTGCCCCGGTTGCCGGAGTACCTGAGCGATCCGGAGCAGGCCGCCATGGCCGCTCAGTGCATGCACCAGGCTCGCGCGATGCTGCAGGTCAGCCGGCCGCATGACAGCCGGCACGTGTACATGATCACCAGCTCGACGAGCGGCGAGGGGAAGACCAGCGTGACGGTGGCGTTGGGCCTATCATTTGCGGCGTGTGGCTCACGAACGCTGCTGATCGATTGCGACATGGTGGGTCAGCGACTGACGCGCGGGTTCAAGGCCGACAACTTGTCGGGCGTGCGTGAGGCTGTTGCTGCGGGGAGTATTGAGGGATGCGTGCACAAAACCAGCACAGGGGTATACGTGCTGAGTACGGGGAAGGCGGAGGCAATGGATGCCTGCGCATTGTCGTCGACGTCCATCCGCCAGTTGGTTGCCGAGGCCAGTGCCTCTTTCGACGTGGTTCTGATTGATACGGGACCGGTTTTGGGCAGCGTCGAACCGCTGCTGATTGCCCCGGAAGTGGACGGGGTCATTATGACGATTTCGCGCGGGCAGGAACGGCCGCTGGTGGAGAAGACGATGCGGCAGCTTCGGATGGCCGGTGCGCGAATTGCCGGTTTCATCTTCAACCGCGCTGAAAGACGCGACTTCCATCGCTCCGCGCAGGCCTCGTCGATTCGTTCGACCGCGAATCCCAATCTGCCGGTGCGGAAGGTGGTGCCGGGCAGCAGCGATTCTTCCAGTTTCGGGCCTTTGGTTCATTCGGTTGCCTCTTTCCTCCCGACCTCAAGTTAACGGCGTGTATTGCTCAAGCAGCTGCCGTTCTATCAATTTGACCTCCGATCTGGCCTGTGCCTCGTGAATGCGATCATGATCAAGTTCGTCCGGATCATGTGGGATTAACCATGGTACGTATGGCCAACCTGTCCCAGGAGGATTCCCAGATGTTGTACCAGCAGTGCCCCTTGGGTATGGAGCCTGAGGGATCGGCCAGCCCCCGTTCCGATCTCGACGGGCCCGTGCATCGGTGGTACGTGCCCTGCAAGGTGATCGCGGAATGGGTTGCGTCGGTTGTTCTGCTTGTCCTGCTGTGGCCCGTGATTCTAGCGTTGGCCGTGCTGGTCAAGCTTACATCGCGTGGGCCGGCGTTCTACAGCCAGATCCGATTGGGCAAGCAGGGCCGGCCGTTCCGCATGTACAAGCTCCGCACCATGATCGACAAATGTGAGGAACGGACCGGAGCGGTCTGGTGTACCCCCAACGACAGCCGGGTGACCCAGGTGGGCCGGCTGTTGCGTGATACGCATCTGGACGAGTTGCCGCAGCTTTGGAATATTTTGCGAGGCGACATGTGCCTCATCGGCCCGCGTCCGGAGCGTCCGGAGCTTGTGGACAAGATCGAACGGGTGATTCCGCGGTATCGGAGCCGGTTACTTATTCGGCCGGGGGTGACGGGCCTGGCGCAGATGCAGCGTCCGCCCGATACCGACCTGGATGATGTTCGCCGCAAGCTGGCTTACGACTTGTACTACGTTCGTAATCTGAACTTCTGGCTTGATTCGCGGATTGCGGCCAGCACCGCATTCGACATCATTGGCGTGGGTTTCCACACCCTCGGCAAGTTGTTGGTCAAGTCTTATCGCGAAGCGGTTGAGGGTGATCTCCACGATGCGATGCCCCTGCGGGAAAGGGCTCAAATCGGTCCGACGTGATGGTCCACTGCGGAGTGGAATTGCAGATTGATCTGTTTTGCCGTGGAATCCCATGAGTATTGATCTGAAGGAAGAGACCATTGGTGTTCTGGTCGCTCAGAAACCGGCG
>JBLNDH010000292.1:0-7735 GCA_050261455.1 Bacillota bacterium | reverse complement strand
GGCAGTGCTGAACTGACGCCCAAGGGAAAGGAAGTCATTGCTCAGCTGACCAAGATTCTCAATTCCCCAGTGGCCAAGGATTACGAACTGATGGTGGCGGGACACACCGACAACACGCCGGTGAGGAATGCTTCCACGATCGGCCAGGGGCACAAGGACAACTGGTATCTGTCGGCTCACCGGGCGATTTCCGTCGGTCATGAGATGATCGGCGATGGGATCAATCCGCGGCGGCTGGGCGTGGCGGGTTATGGCGACCAGCGGCCGGTCGCGAGCAATGCGACGCCCGAAGGTCAGGCCAAGAATCGCCGCGTGGAAGTGGCCATCATGCCGACGACCTATCGCGGCCCGTCGGTGGCGGGTGGGCAGGATGCTCTGAAGGTGCAGCCGACCAGGACCACGGTTGCCCCGAGGACTCACGTGGCACCGAAGGACGACAATAAGGATACGGTGGTTCCGGCCGTCGCTCCGAAGGTGATTACGGACGATAACAAGGATTAATAACGGGCTTTTCCCCTGATGCCCCGCGAACCCCGGTTCGCGGGGCATTTTTGTTTTCAGGGGGGAGGGTATTGGCTGGAATGGAGGAAGCCCAGGGATCTGGGCCTTGTGGCATTCTGATGGGAATGGCTTTGAGGACGCGATTCGCGTCGGGAAGCCTTCGAACATCAAGTCCGTGGGCGTTTGGGGAGCGAGGGATGTCTTGGAGAGTGCATCGCTATCGATACGCGGGCAGGATGTCGGCGTGTGCTTCGAGGCAGGCATCCAAGGCGACGGTCGCGGCCAGTTTGTCGAGGATCGTCGGGTCCATTTCGATGGCCTCGTGGAGTAGCCGACGATTCTGCTGGCGGGCGGCACGAACAATCGTGTCGGTGACCAGCGCGGCCTGCTCGCATAGGGGTGATACGGCAGCCGGAAGCGCGATCTTCTCGGCGATGGGGCCGGCGGTGGTGCCGATGGCGGGGGTTTCCACGAAGGCACAGGCAGGCAAGCCGGGGATTTGGCCCCGGTTAATCAGATCCAGGGCGTGGAACCGCTTGGTTCGGCCTTTGACCATGGCGGCGATCAGATCGATGGGCTTCTCCCAGACTTCGCGATCGAAGAGATCCTGCCAAGGCGCCCTCGCCTCGGCGATATCGCGCAACAGGTCGATTCGCTGCTGACGCTGTTCGTACGTCCCGAGGTCCGGCAGGCACCGGGACGGGACAGGTTCGTGGGGAGGCAGGAAATCCCTGAGGTACTTGTCATCGGGAGCCGGCAAATAACCCGTTTCGGCCAGCATACGCTGAGAGAGGGGCATCTGAATGGTATCGGTGTGGGCGGCCAGTTCGCGAATTGTGGGGTACAGATCCTTGTCCGTTTCATGATCACGCACTGCCAACACCCAGGAGAAATGGTTTACCCCTCCTGCCGTGATGTCCAGCTGCGATTGGGCGGACTCAAAGGGATAATCGATCGATTGGCGATGCAGGATGTTCCAGATTTTCCCATAGCCGGCCAGAGAGGCGGCGCAGAAGCCCACGGTTCGGATGCCTTCTTCGTGGGCGGCCTGCGAGACGCGTGGCAGGGGGTTGGCGAGGTTCAAGAGCCAGGCGTTGGGACAGATTCGGCGCATGTCCGAACAGATTTCCTGGATCAGGGCGATTTGCCGAAGCGAGTAGCTGATGCCGGCAACGCCGCTGAATCGACTGATCAAATGGCCTGGAGCCAGGCGGTCGATGATGGCGCAGTCGGTTTCGAAGCGGCGAAGCAGTCCCTGGGCGGCAGTGCAGATGACGAAATCCGCGCCATCCAGGGCGGATGTCCGCCGGGCATGCGAGCTGATCTTGAGACCAACGCCCAGTTCGCTGGCCACACGCCGGCCAACACTGGCCATCAGCTCAAGTGCGAGGTCGTTGGGGTCCACCATCGCCAATTCAAGATCCTCGAGTCTGTGCTCGACGATGGCGTCCTTCAGCAGGCTGGGCCCAAACACGAAGCTCCCCGCGCCCAGCACCGCCACTTTGACTTGTGACATCGCGCAGCCAACTCCTTTCCCTGTTACGGGTAAGCGCGGTGGCTATAGATTACCATGAAGGGGAGCGAAGACGAAAGAGCCCACGAATCTCCACGAATTGACACGAATCATTGGCTATCTCTGATTCGTGCTTATTCGTGAAGATTCGTGGGCAATCCATCAGACGGTCGATACGCGATATTAGCCCAGCTTAGCCAGCTCAGCCTCGGCTTCGGCGAGCTGATCCCGGGTCTGCTGCACCAGGTGGGCCGGGGCTTTCTCGGCGTAGGCCTTGTTAGCCAGACGACCCTTGAGGGCGCCGATCTGTTTGGTCAGCTCCTCGCGACGCTTGGTGATACGCTGTTTCTCGGCGTCCTGATCGATCAGACCTTCCACGAACACATCACAGCCGGCAGCGGCCGTGCGAGCGGCATCCTTGGGGGCAGCCAGCTCGGCTTTCACGTCCCGAAGGGTGCACGTGGCCAGCAGTTCGATGACCCCCTTGTTGGCCAGGATCTGCCGCGACGCATCGCCCGGGGCGGAGATCGATACCGTCACCGGCTTCTTCGGGTCCACCTTGTATTCGTTGCGGAGATTACGGATGCCGCCGATCAACTCCTGCAGCTTGGTAAAGACAAACTCCGCGCCTTCGCTGGTGATGTCGTCATTGAACTTCGGCCATTCCGACAGAATCAGCCGTTTGTTGGTGCGGAGCGAAATCCGTCCCGGAATGGTGCGCTCCGGCCGAACTTCGTTCAGCTTCCACCAGAGGGTTTCGGTGATGAACGGGATCATCGGGTGCATCAGACGCATCGACACATCCAGGCATGCCGCCAGGACATTGGCGACCTGGCCACGCCGCGGGCCTTCCT
Source organism: Bacillota bacterium (assembly GCA_050261455.1). Lineage (GTDB taxonomy): Bacteria > Planctomycetota > Phycisphaerae > Tepidisphaerales > Tepidisphaeraceae > JAPLNB01. The sequence continues at coordinate 4,867 of JBLNDH010000292.1, read as the reverse complement.
TCATTTCCGGCTTGATCGCCTCGATGTACCAGTCGCACAGATCCCGCCAGAAGAAATCGTAGCAGGTGCGGGCATACTGATCGAAACGGTAGTTGGCGATCGCCTCGTCGCACTCTTTCACCGTTCGCATGAGCCGGGAGAGGATCCAGCGATCGACGATGGACCACTTGGCCTCATCGACGGGTTCGGCAGGGATGCTGGCCAGGTTCTGCAGGGCAAACCTCGTGGCGTTCCAGATCTTGTTGCAGAAATTCCGGCCGATGTCGAACTTGTCACTGGTGTTCTTGCCGTTGGGAAGCTTCTTCACAGGCAGACGGGCATCCTGTGTTTCGGTCGCCATCTGCGTGAGGGTAAAGCGCAACGCATCGGCGCCGTGGGTTTCGATGATGTCCACGGGGTCCACGCCATTGCCCTTGGACTTGCTCATGCGCTCGCCCTTGCCGTCGAGAATGGTGGGGTTGATGGCGACGGCGTGGAAGGGGATGGCGGAGCGTATTGCGTCTTGCGCCTTGCGTATCTTTTCCTTGGCCTCGGATTCGGTCTCGGCGGTGAACTGGTTGTGGCCCATGTTGTAGAGGCCCATCATCACCATGCGGGCGACCCAGAGGGTGATGATGTCGCGGGCGGTGATCAGGACGCTGGTGGGATACCACTTCTTCAGTTCCGGCGTGTTTTCGGGCCAGCCGAGCGTGCTGTGCGGCCAGAGGGCCGAGGAGAACCAGGTGTCGAGGACGTCGGGGTCGCGCACCCAGCCGTTCCGTTCCCAGGCTTCTGCATGGGTGTCGTCTGCTAATGAAAGATGCAGGTGCACCCGCCGCTTAAGACCTCGGTTGAACTCTTGTAGCGTGGGTTTCAGTCGTGCTCCAGTTTCTGCATCGATGATCTGAAGCGATTCCCGTTTCCCCTTGTCTTCGAGAACATCTTCTAGACTATCTGTGGTAAGGAGTTGGTCGATTTCGTGGAAAGTGCTCACATCACTGGCGTCTATGGTCTTCGTCCACACCGGAATCCGATGTCCCCACCACAATTGCCGCGAGATGGGCCAATCGCGTTTTTCGCCTAGCCAAGCGAGATACTGCTGGGCGTGGCGTTCGGGGTAGAACTTGATGATGCCTTCGCGGACGACCTCCAGGGCCGGCTCGGCCAGGGGGGCCATCTTCACGAACCATTGATCCGACAGATAGGGCTCGATGGGGGTTTTGCTGCGGTCACTGTGGCCGACCTGAGTTTCGTAGGGCTCTTCCTTCACGAGCAGGCCCTGGTGTTCCAGATCGGAGACGACCTGCTTGCGGGCGGCCTCTCGCTTCAGGCCGGCGTATTTGCCGCCGACTTCGTTGATCTTTCCATCAGGGGTGATGATGTTGATGATGTCGATCTCGTCGGACTGGCCTTTATGCCGCTGCCAGAAGGCATAGTCATTCGGAACATGGGCGGGCTTGACTTTCACCACGCCGGTGACGAATTTCGGATCGACCAGGATCGGGTCGGCGATGATCGGGATAAGCCGATCGACCAGGGGCAGCCGGACTTTCTTGCCAATTGCCCAGTTCCACCGCGGGTCATCCGGGTGCACCGCAACAGCGGTATCGCCGAGCATGGTTTCGGGCCGGGTGGTGGCGACCACCATGTGGGTGGGAAGCGACGAAGCGACAGAGCGACGAAGCGACGCAGGGTCGAAGGGGGAGCCATCGTCGTTTACGATGGGGTAGCGGATGTGCCAGAGGGAGGTCTTGACGGCTTCGTAGTAGATCTCGTCATCGCTGACGCTGGTCTGGAGGAAGACGTCCCAGTTGACCAGCCGCTTGCCGCGGAAGATCAGGCCGTCTTTGAAGAGCTTGAAGAATACTTCACGGACGGCCCGGGCGCACATTTCATCCAGCGTGAACCGCGTGCGATCCCAATCGCAGGAGCAGCCGAGCCGCTGAAGCTGGCTGAGAATGCGGTTGCCGTATTGTTCCTTCCATTTCCAGATGCGCTCAACCAACGCCTCCCGGCCGATATCGTGGCGGGTCTTGTTTTCCTTCTCCTTGAGCTGCTTTTCTACGACGGCCTGCGTGGCGATGCCGGCGTGGTCAATGCCGGGGATCCAGACGGTGTTGTAACCGGCCATGCGGTGCATGCGCGTGAGGATGTCCTGGAGGGTATTGTTGATGGCATGGCCCAGGTGCAGGGCGCCGGTGACATTGGGCGGGGGGATGACGACGCTGAAGGGTTCGCCCGGGGCGTTGGGATTGCCATGGAAGCACTTTTCGCCCATCCAGACGGCATAGGCTTCGGCTTCGACAGATGCGGGATCGTAGGTTTTGGCTAGCTCAGTGGTCATGTGTCTTTCTACTCCATCCGCCACCAACCAGGCGGCGGGCAGGATTATAATCCGTGGATTACCATCCTAAGTTTTACTGGGAACGGGAATACTACGAGAGTGTGGCCTGTCGGACAATGCCAAGGGACGGGATCGCGTGGGACGATGCAAATCCGTATTGTGTACTGCGTATTACGTACGACGCGGGAAAAGGCGGTTGTGTTCTGCAATACGCAATACGTAGTACGCAATACCTCCCACCCCTCAATGAAAATCTCGCGAGGTGAATTGATGCCCGGCCAGCAGATGGCTCAGGTCCTTCAGTCGCCATACCAACACATGAATGACATTCCCTTGTCGCTCAACGTAACCTTCGGCCTGTAGCAATCCCGCCGCACGGGCGGCCGAGCGATATTGGTCGTAGATGTTCGGGCGGATGATCAGGTTGATGATGCCGGTTTCATCCTCCAGGGTTTCAAATACGATTCCCGAAGCCGTGGCCGGCCGCTGGCGGATGAGCACCAGGCCGGCGACCCGCACCCATCGGCCATGGGACACCTGCCGAATCTGCTCGGCCGGGAGGATGTTTAGTGCCTGAAGATCCGCCCGGACCAACGCCACCGGATGCCGTTTGAGCGACAGGCCAGCGGTCTGGTAGTCGATCATAACCTCTTGGCCCAGGGGCATGCGAGGAAGCGACGGAGCGACGGAGCGACAGAGCGACGAAGGGGCGGAGGAATCGAGGTGATCGAAGAGGGGGGCATCATCGTCGTTCAATTCCATTACCTGCCATAACGCTTCCCGTCGCGAAAGGCCCAGGGATGAGAATGCATCGGCCTCCGCCAATTGCTCCAGCACATGGCGGCGCAATAGCGTCGTACGATGGAACTGGGCGATGGAAGTAAAGGGGCCAAATCGATGTCGGGCTGACGCCAGTTGATCCGCATGGGCCATGGCCAACCCTTTCACCATGCGGAAGCCCAATCGCACAGCCGGACCTGATTGGCCCCAAGAAGGGGAAGAAAATGATGAACGATGAATGATGAATGATGAACAGCCATCCTTCTTTTGTTCATCGTTCATCGTTCTGCATTCATCATTTCTTTCTTCCAATGTGCAATCCCACTCGCTGCAATTCACATCCACCGGGCGGACTTCGACGCCATGCTCACGGGCATCGCGAACGATCTGCGCTGGTGCGTAGAAGCCCATGGGTTGACTGTTGAGCAGGGCGGCACAGAACGCCGCCGGGTGGTAGCGTTTCAGCCAAGCCGATACATAGACCAGCAGTGCAAATGACGCGGCATGGCTTTCGGGGAAGCCATATTCGCCAAATCCGCGGATCTGCAGAAAACACTGCTCGGCGAACTCGCGGGTGTAACCATTCTTCAACATGCCATCGACGATCTTCTGATGGAAGACATCGATGGCTCCATGCTTGCGCCACGCCGCCATGGCCCGCCGCAATCGATCCGCCTCTTCGGCACTGAAGCCCGCCCCGACCATCGCCACACGCATCGCCTGCTCCTGAAAGAGCGGCACCCCGAGGGTCTTCTCCAGCACGTTTCGCAGTGATTTGCTGGGATAGCTGACGGGCTCTTCACCATTCCGCCGGCGCAGATACGGATGGACCATGTTGCCCTGAATCGGGCCGGGCCGAACGATGGCGACCTCGATGACCAGATCATAAAAGCACCTCGGTCGCAGTCTCGGCAGCATCGACATCTGTGCCCGACTTTCGATCTGGAAAACGCCGGTGGTGTCGGCGTTGCTGATCATTTCATAAACGGCGGGATCTTCGGGCGGCACTGTGTGGAGTTCCAGTCGGGGAGGACGGAGATCTACCACGGGGGACACGGGGGACAGAGAGAGAGAATTCTGATTAGCCACAGATGGGGCACAGATGGACACAGATGATGAAGATGATGCGAATTTCTCTTTTCTTATCTGTGTGCATCTGTGTTCATCTGTGGCAAATATCTTTTCGTTGACTAGCCGGAAGGCCTTAGAGATGCACGTGAGCATACCTAGTGCAAGCACATCTACTTTGAGGATGCCCAACGCATCGATATCGTCCTTGTCCCACTCAATGACCGTGCGATTGTCCATCGAGGCGTTTTCGATGGGGACGAGTTCGCACAGCGGGCCTCGCGTCATGACCATGCCGCCGACATGCTGACTTAGATGCCGTGGGAACCCCAGCAATTGCCCGACCAGGTCCAGCACCAGGCGGATCGTTGAATCGTTCGGATCTAGCCCAAGTTCCCGGATCTGCTCTTCGGTTAATATTCCCCGCTGCCACCAGTCCAGTTTCTTGGCCATCTGATCGACCAGGTCGAGACTCAGGCCCAGCGCCTTGCCGACGTCGCGCACCGCCGATCGACCGCGATACGTGATCACCTCGGCCGTCATGCCCGCTCGTTCCCGCCCATATTTCGCATAAATGTATTGAATTACTTCCTCTCGCCGTTCATGTTCAAAATCGACATCGATATCGGGCGGCTCATTGCGAGCGGCGGAGATGAATCGCTCAAAGAGCACATCAATGCGGGCTGGGTCCACGCT
>JBLNDH010000291.1:0-3612 GCA_050261455.1 Bacillota bacterium | reverse complement strand
GGAACCCGTCTCGCTGGAGGTTTCTCCGCCGCTGGCATTGACCGAGCCAGGGGAGCGGAAGGTGCTGCCGATCCGGCAGACGCTGGATCGATTGTCCCAAAAGCTGCAAACGGCCGAGCAGTTGCCCAGCGATCTGCCCGAACTGCAGACCGCCGGTTTCAAGTCGCCGGCGGAGGCACTGGAGGACTTGCAATCCTACCTCAAGCAAGGCCTGGCTCCGCAAAGTGTCTCCTGGAAGATCCTGCCCAAGGAGAACGCCGCCGGCCAGTTTCCCGTGACCCTATGGACCAAGGGCTCGCCGCCCCTCATGCTGAATGTGGTTCTTGGCGATGCCCACCCGCCACAGTCAACGGAGATCGCCGGCCCGTCCAATGGGCCCCTCCGGTCGCTGAAGGTGACGTACGATCCGCCGCACCAGAAACGGGTTTTCTGGATGCCCCTGGCGATACTGGGCGGGTCGCACTGGGATGCCGGCTGGCTGCTTGTGTATCTGCTGGCGTATTTGCCGGTCATGTTTGGGTTGAAGTGGCTGCTGCGAGTGGCGTGAAAATGCGCAGACAAGCCACGGAGCGACTCGACCTGAAGAAGACAACCTTGAGGCGTGCGTCAAGCCGGCCTGAAGCGAAGCGCAGGGCCGGATCTTCTGAGATGCCAGACCGGATCTGGACCTGCGCTACGCTCCGGTCCGACTTGGAAAGCGATTTTGGCACCCCCGATGGCCCCAACGATGTGAATAACGAGCATCTTGCGAAAGTGTCAGGGAGAACGATGAGAATGAGAACTGTTGGACAACCGATCCTAACGGGGATTGCACTGCTAATCTGGGCGATTCCGGCGATGGCGGTCATTCGGCTGCCGGAGATGCCCGTGTCGAAGATCTACGCCGGCTCCAAACAGGTGATCGTGGGGAAGGTTGCGCAAGTGGGTGCAGAGAATCGCGTGGTGGAGGCGGAGGTGGTGCCAAGCGAGGCCGCCAAGGGTGAGCCGGCAGGGGGGCGTCTTCGCGTGCAGATTGTCCAGCCGGAGGCATTGATCAAGCGGGTTGCGGTGGGCCAGCCCGTGATCATCTTCGTGAGCCGATCCGGCACCACCGCGACGGTTCATCTGGCCGACACCTGGCTGGTGGCGCGGACAATCCCCAACGCCCAGCCACCGGCATGGCGTGTGGTGCAGGAGGCGGATCTGGCCCTCAGTTTCTCCGGACGCACCAGCGACCTGGTGGAAATCCTCGCGGGGATCAAACGCAACAAGCCCGTCCTCCTGGAGGCTTTTCGCGATGAGGCGTTCCGAGGCGGCGTCAAGGAACTGGCGAAACTCGGCATCAACAAGCCCACGTTCCTCGCTGCGGCCGATGTGAACGGCGATAAGAAAACCGATCTGTTGATCGGCAGCGGTGGGGGAGTCCAATTGCTCTTGGACACCGATGGGGGCTTCGCTGATGCAACCGAGCCCTGGGGCCTCAAGGCCGCCTCCGACCCGTCGCGTGCGATCCGCCACGGAATCTTCGCCGACTTCAACGGCGACGGCCGACCGGATCTCTTGCTCAACTCCACGGTGTGGCTGAACAAAGGCAATCAGTTCATCGCCTCAGACCCTGCCGAAATCCCCAGCGGCGCCGACGTGCAGACGGTGGCGATCGGACGGTGGGGGAGTGATGGCAAGCTGAGTGCCATCGCGGTGCGAAAGGATGGCCTCACGCTGCATGCCCTGAACGCTGCGAGCGACATGGCCGACTTCCACCAAATGACCGGCGAGAAACCCGAGGCCCTCCGCAAAGCCTTCCCCAACGGGCTTAAAGACGCCAGCCTCATCGCCGCCGATTTCACCGGCGACTCCTATCCCGATTGCCTCGTTCTCACGGAGGATGGCGGCCTGCTGCTGGTGGGCCGCGGGGCCGGCGCCTTCTTCATCAATCCCGATGCCGCCGCCCGATTGCGCCCCAGCGCCGATCGTCCGCTGCCGTTCAAGTTCACCCCCTCGCTGCGATTTACCGCGGCCGACCTGCATGGCGATGGCTATGCGGAACTGCTGGTGTTCACCGGGGACGGCGTGTTGTACGAGGTAGAGAACCCGCGTCCCCAACGCTGATGGCACCCGATTCCCCATCGATGAACAACGCCCACGGACTGCTATCCGTGGGCGTTGAGTTTCTTGGGATGATGTTTCACTTCACAGCGGGTTGATCACCAACCCCGTCGCGAGTTTCGGGTAGAAATACGTGCTTTTCTGCGGCATCACTTCCCCATGCTTGCCCAATTCCTCGAGTGCCACCAGTGGCGTCGATTGCAGCATCAAGCCAATCTGATATCGCTGGCCATCCACCTGCGGCGTGATTTCCGATGGATCGGCCGTATAGTTCTTGACGATTTCCTTCCCATCGCCAAACACCGGTTGAATGACCTCGTCCAGCAGGTAGCGCTGCAGGATCGCCACATCCAGATGCCGCCAGGCGCTGCTCTTGTCCGGCTCCAGGGTTTTGAGCACATCGAGGTTCTTCAGCCGCAACTGGTAGACTTTCCGCGTCTGTCCATCAAACAGGCCAAACGTGTGCGGCGGGGCCTTGGGTAGCATGTCGCGGAGGTATTCCTCCATCCGATCCGCCGTCAGCGCCGTTTCCGACACCTCGAAGTTGTCCTTGACCGCCGCCTTCAACTTTTCAATGCCGAATCCCTTGAGTCCGCCAATCAATCGATGCGTCGGCAGAATCAGCAGCCCCGGGTCCTGCATGCCGATCAGCACAAACAGACACCAGTTGGCCGGATGCGTCTCCGGCAGCGTGCCGCCGTTCTGCTCGCGCATTTCCGCCTGGTATTTCAGGGCCGTCGTATAGCGGTGATGCCCATCGGCAATGTAGATCGGCCTATGCCCGATGAGGTCAATCACTTTGTTCTCGACCTCGGCATTGGGAACCGCCCACAGGTCGTTGCGAACCTCGTCGAGCGTTCCCGTCGCCAGGGGCTTGCCCAGGTCGCGATACAGCAGCGATGCGACCTCATTCTTCGGATCGCTGTAAAGCCCGAAGATCGGCGACAGCTGCACGCGCGTCGCCCGCATCAGCTTCAGTCGGTCCTCAATCGCTTCCTTGTGCGTCTTTTCGTGCGGGATCACGTCGCCGCCGCCAAAGGGCGAGAGTTTCACCAGCGCAAAGAACCCCCGTCGGCGAAAGCTTCGCCCGCCGTACTCGTACGTCTGCGCATAGGGATACAGCGCGGGGCGTGCATCCTTGGCCAGCACTCCCGACTTGAGCCACGTCTGCAGCGTTACGCTGGCCCGCTCGTATGCCGCATCGGGCCCGACCGTCTTGGGCGGCATGTGCGGCAGATCAATCGTGACAATGTTGTCGGCGTGCCTCGCCTGCAAGGCATCTTTGCCTTTCTCGTCGAGCACGTCGTAAGGCGGCGCGATCAAACGAGACAGGTCACTTCCCATGTGCGGGGCGTAGCGAATAGCGGTAAACGGGCGTATATGCGCCATATCGGCCAAGAGGATAAGGTTGCGTCCGGAAAGATCAAGGAATGCACGCCAGCGGCGGCGAATCGACCAGTGGCGCCGGAGCCAAATCGCCGGCCAGTTCCGTCTCCGTCGGCATCTGCGCAGGCCTTCGCTCGTGAT
>JBLNDH010000290.1:0-10981 GCA_050261455.1 Bacillota bacterium | reverse complement strand
TGGCCGGATCAACTCCTGCCGCGCGATCCAGAAACCGGCGACAAAGCACCCCAGCATCACCCCGGCTCCCGCCAGCAGAAGCGTCCAGAGCATGAACTGGCTCGGTGCCATCGCCGCCTCCAGCGGGCCCGAAACCACGACCGTCCACTCCCGTGGCGCCTCCAGTTGATCGGAGGGAAATACCACGTGGGCAAAGCCGAATACGTCCCGACCCGCCATGGCTCGTCCAACGATGTATCCGTCACGCATCGATTGGATCCGCTGCATCAGCGGCTCCGGCAGCTCCACGGGTTTCCCCATGGGCTCCGTGATCCTGCGCCCATCTTTCCCAATCAGCCAGACATCGCTTCCCATGCCACCCTGCTGGGCTGTCGCCACGCCTTTGAGTTCCTTCAAAACCCAGCTGGCCTCCAGCGAGATCTTGAGGAGTCCCAGGGGTTGCGTCTGCCCAACCGCCGCGTTGGGAGCAAAGATCGGGAGGCACAGGTCCACAACCAGCATGCCGCTTCGTCCATCGGAGGAAGTGGCCGATGGATCGAATGCGACTTCTGAAAGGATGATCTTCCCCTGCCCATTCGCCCAACAGGCCTGCCACCAGGCTTCGTCCGCTTGATAGTAGTCGGTCGTCTTGTTGGTCGCCGCCACAAGTCGGCCATGCCGATCCGTAACAATGACCTCCGCAATCCGCGGGCTTTGCTGCTTGATGAACCGCCATCGCTGGGACAGCTCATTGGAAAGAATCTCTTTTAATGGGGGATCATTCGGCCCGAGGCTGGGCCATTTGCTTTCAATCGCCCTGATTTGGTCCGCTGTCGGCGCAGGAACAGCCACCGAACTTTCCAGCAACCGAATCGACAACGGCAGCTGACTGATAAGTCGAAAGAAATCGACCTGCGCCATCAACAGGGTGGATACATGCTCCGCGTGCTGCTGAGCCAGCGCACGAAACGAGTGCCCTGCAAATTGCATTCGCACTCGCTGGACCGCCAACACCCCCGCGACCAGCGATAGCCCCAGCGGTAACAGGCCGGCAAGCAACAGCGTGCCGACCAGTTTGCCGCGTACGCCCAATTGCATGGCTAAACGCGCCATACACTGCTTCCGAAAACGACCCAAAAGCCCACGGATTATCACCCGTGGGCTTGGGGATCATTCTTCTCATTGAAGCAGCCTGATTGGTCCTTCCCGGGCACAACAGGTTGTCTGACGTGGGATTAACCCACGCTGAGGCGGCTTAGACTACTTGGACCCGGCGACCTGCCCGCCGCTTCCGATTAATCATCTTCCGGCCATTCGTCGTCTTCATCCGAGCCCGAAAACCAATGCTCCTGACTCGCTTGATCTTACTCGTCTTATGAGGGTAATGCATGGTCTGTTCCTACACAGGGCGCGCGTGCATCGCCCGCGATAGCCCTACTCCTTAGCTGTGACCGGCGACTCAACCACAACTTGAATCGCCTCGTAGGCTTGGTTGCCATACGCATCCGTCGCACGCAACGCGATTTGATGCGCCCCGGCCACCAAACCTTCGACCTTAAACGACACGCCCTCTTCGGGCGAATCGTAGATCTTATCCGATGCGGCCACGGTCTGCCAGTCGTCTTTCGAATCAACACTGTATTCGACCGACGCCACGGTACTGGTTTGGTCTACGACCTTGGCGTCAATCTTCACCCCGCCCGTGATTTTTGTCACGTCCAGATCCCCGATCACCGGAGGCTTATTGTCCACAACCACCGTATTGCTGACCCGGACGCCCTCGCGCCCTTCACCACGCGGGTTGCCCTTGGCATCCGAAGCAGTCACCTTGATTTGATACCGCCCATCGGCCACTCCCCGGGTGTCCCATAAGTACTGAGAGTCCTTGAGCTTATCTTGCAACAGGATCCATGGCCCCCGCGTCCCGTTCCGCAGGTACATCGTGTATTCCATGGCATCGTTATCCGGATCCACTGCCTCCCAGGTGATCTGCCGCATTCGCCCGCTGGCCTGGCCTTTCGCCGTCCCTTGCGAACTCGTATTCGAGCCCAGGCTCATCGAAGAACGCCCACCTTCGCCTTCTGGGACCGGCGCGATCCGAATAGCCTTGATCTGAGGTGCCTGGTTCGGCGACGAATACGCCACATCCACCTCATCCACCACCGCCGACGCCGTTCCTTCCTTACTCGTGAAAGTCAGCCGATATTGCAGGAATCTCGCCGGAGGGGAGGCAATCTGCACATACTCCGTCGCCGGCAACTCCTCCGACCATTTCGACCACCCGACATCGCTGGGTTCCTGCACGTTGCCGCTGCGCGTGGCAATCGTCAGGTTCGCCCGGCTCGGCAAGGAGCCTTGCAGATGAATCTTGCCGAATCGGCTGATCTGGCCCGCATCCAGCACCGGACTGGTATAGGTGCCTTCCGGCGCAAAACCGCTCGATAGCGATGCCAGGCCCCCCACATTGGCCAGCCCCAGGACCACGCGGCCGTCCTTCGTCGCCAACAGGCTCATCACCTGCTTCGGATCGACCTTCGCCAGCGCCACCGTCTCCTCCGCCGCGGGGTTGACTTGGTAAACCACGCCCTCGCTGCCCGTTCCCACCAGCAACGTGCCGTCCTTTTCAAGCAACGACAACACCAACACCGGCTGCCGGAATACTTCCGTCACGAACCCGTTGGGGTCGATCCGGTAAATCGCATTGCCTCCCGCGGCCCCGGGGGTCGTCGGCAGCAGCGTCGGTACCCGTCGAGTGGCGCTCGGCGCCATTGGCGATGCCGGCGTTTTCAATCCAGGCCCAATCGGGCTGGGTTGGTCGATGGCATTTGCATGGGCCGAATCGGCCTCATCCTCCAGATCCTTCGCCGGGGCTCCTAGCAGCATCAACTGCAGGCTGCCTCGGGGAATTGCGTCTGGCTCGATCGAACTGGGTTTGGCCTCCGATGGCCGCTTCGGTTCCGAGGGACGCGTCGTCGGCAGTGGAGTTGAGTTGTCCCCTCCATCCGGACGCCCGCCCTTTTCCATTTCCCCGGCCTGGCCGGTGCCGCCTTCGTCGCTGTCTCCGGCCTGGCCGGTCCCGGCGTACAGGTTCCCTTTGCTGTCCAGCACCAACGCGCTGATCTCCGTCTCCGGCGCATCGTACAGCACGAAGACGTCCTTGGTCTTGCGGTTGATCCGATACACCAGTCCATTGGGATCGGTCCCGGCGTACAGGGTATCCTTGCCGTCGGTGATCAAGCTCAGAATGTTGTTCTCGTTGCTGTCCAGCAGCACCGAATGAGTTCCATCCGGCTGAACTTCGATAATCTGGCCGTTGGGACCCGTCGCGGCGTAGAGCATCCCGTCTTCGGTCTGCACCATCTTCCAGATGTACTGCACGCCCTCAGCCTTGAAGACCTCGGTCGGCTTGGCTCCGGGCTTGCCCAATTCCAGCCGCAGGATCCGCCCCTGTTCGCCGCCGGTCCCCATGAGCAGATTCCCCTCGCGATCCACCAGCAGGGAGAACACATTCCCATCTTCCAGCGTCGCTACCGTGCTGACCTTCTCGCCCTTGAGCTGCAGGACGATTCCCTGGGGCCCGGTGGCCGCGTATATCGCGCCATCTTTTCCTTCCACCAGGGCATAGACGGCCGTCACACGCGGATCCTGCTCCAACAGCATCTTGACCGCGCGGGACAGCTTCACGTCGCCCAGATTGGTTGCGACGACGTTGTGGAACTTTCCCTTCTTGAATTCCGCTTCGTTCGTGTGCGTCCAGTGCGACGTGCCCCCAGCCCAAACGGGTACGCTGAGCAACAGAACAAGAAGGGACGCCAGTTTTCGCTTCATTTGAATATCCTTCACGGTTCGCAGATTGCGCTGTTCTCGGAAGCCTGCCCAGAGGGTGCCCGGCACGCTTGGGCGTCAATCGCCCAGCCCGGGGATCGCGTCCCCATCGCCCGGCTCCTGCGGCTCGGGTTTGGCCATCGGTTTGACCTTGCTGTCGTTGACTTTCGGGGTGACGACCGGTGCTTCCGGCCGCCCCGATTTCCTGGCGGTCTCGACCTTCGCATCCTTGTCGATGGTGATGGTGAACTGCGCTGCGCCGCTCATCACGTAGTCCATCGCCACCGTCTTCAGTGTCGAGCTGACGAACATCGTCGTGTTGCTCAAGCCCGCGCCCATCAACACACGCCGACGCGAAGACGGCAAACGCGACATCGCGGTCCGACCGATGGCTACCCCATCCGGCTGCCTCGTCAGTCGCATGTAGACGGCATCATGCCGGACCGACAGCAGATCCCGCAACACGTCGAACACTTCCGTGCCGCTTTGCGCGGTGAATTGGAACGGTTTGGCGGCCTGCTCCGCGACCAGATGCTGCTGCCAGTCCAGAACGGAGAAACTGTAGCTGCCATCCGGCAGATCCCGCGGCAATTCAAACTCCAGTGGCAGGAACTGCTCCCCGGCGAGGAAGGGCCGATACCGCAGAAACGCCTTGAGCGTTTCCCCCGGCCGATATTTCGCCTTCGGCAGGCTTACCGACAGGATCTCGGCCTGCCGGGCTTCGGGTGAGATGCGCACTTGCCCGCTGATCTTCTTCAGCGGCACCCGCTCGAACGGATTGTCCGTCGCTGCCATGATCGGCGCGCCCACGCTGGAGAACAACTCCACCGGCGAGAAGTCCGCCAAGCGGTTCTGCTGATGCACCACCTGCCCGTTGGCAAACTCCATCGTCAGGTCGTAATCCACCGTGTGATGCTGCGGCAGATCCCGCATCGACGTCATGGCCGCCGACATCGCCATCGTTGTCAGAATCGGCGTGAATCGCGGATGGATCGCCGCGTTGAAATGGTACGTCTGATCCATCGTTCCATCCGTGTACGCGCAACGGATCTCGATCGGGACGGTCTTGGGCGCCGCGCCGATCGTGCCGCCGATCCCGTACACCTGGTCGGTCCGCAACGTCCCCAGCGTCTTGATTGCCGCGCCCAGCTTGAAACTGTTGTTCAGGTTGGGAATCACCGCATGGATGTACCCGCTGCTCATCGGCAGCGAGACTTCGCCTTCGCTGAAGAACGAATGCCCGAAGCCCAGCACGCGATTGCCCACGACCTCGGTGCACGTGCCGATGGCGGTCATGTCCATGTCGCCGCTCATCAGCGGCACCGCCATCGCCGAGCCGGGCTCGAGTTTCACATCCGGCGCCGCGGCACTGACGCTGACGCCAGCGCCGCCCGCCTGCAGAGGCACCAACCCATACGCCGACAGCATCGGTTTGAATTGCTCGAACACCTTCGGCGACAGCCCCGACGTCATCAGCGGGGTGGCCAGCGGCTGCATCCGCATCTCGTCACTCCCCGTCCCCAGCAGCGGATTGATCTTCGTCTGGTTCCACCCAGCCAGGGGATATCGCTCGGGCGCGGCCGGCTTCCATGGGGTCGGCATGACCTGCTCGATCGACCACTGGGCCTTGGGCTGCGACGCCGCCGTGCCCGTCTCCGCTGGTTTGGCTGCGGGCTCCGGCGTCTTCTCGACCAGCGGCATTCGCAGCATGTACTCGATCGGCTGCACGCCACCCAACGGATCCTTCGTGAGCGGCCAGCCGTAGGCGAAAGCGCCGATCATCCGCTCCCGGCCTTGCTCGTCTTTCAGAAAAATCGGCGACCCGCTCATCCCCGCGATGCTGCCCGTGTGGTCCAGGTTGGCTCCCTTGAGCCTCACCAGCACGACGTCGTCTTTCGGGTTGAAATTGCGAAGAACGGAGACCACTTCCACGTCGAACCGCTCGATCTTCGTGCCCCGGAAGACCGACAGCCCGTACCCCTTCATGCCATCTTTTACTTCGGAGACCCGCATGTGCCGCTGCGGATCAAACCCGGGCGGCAATCCCTCTTCGGCACGCGCCGTCAACGGCACGGCCAGCACGGGCAGCAGAACGGACATCAGATAACGCTTCATCTGCACCTCGCCACGCAGTTACCGATTCTAGGCCAACCGAGCAGATGCCCATCGGCATCCGTCCTGACCTACCTTGAGCTTCCCGCTGGAGTGTGCGCCGGTTGGCGGCGGCCTCGGGTGGCAAGCCACCAGGCCCATCAGGGCCCCCGAGTTGCAAGCCGCGCTCGTCCACGCTCGATGTTAGTTACTCCCGTTCAGCCTGCAAGGTTCGCGGCCTTCGGCAATTGCTGACCTCTGCCCTCCCCGGCACCGTCCCTCCCAGGCTGCCAAAGCCCCTCTCAATGGGTTACAATCATTCACCCGGTCCGGGGGTTGGCCGATTGACAGCCCCAGTTCCAAGCGGTAGGGTTTGCCTATCAACTACTAATGGAACCTTCTGGTGCCACACGTTGCGCTCCGTCGGCACCCTCTGCGAAGCAATCCCAAGGTATTTCAAGAATTGGCACGCGTGAAAAACGACAGTTTCCAAAAAGCTCAAAAGGTCCTCGGCTACAATTTCGAGGACCCTCGTCTTCTTAAAGAAGCCCTGACCCATGCCTCCATTGCCGACACTCGTCTGGCCAGCAATGAACGGATGGAGTTCCTGGGCGACGCCGTCCTCGATTTGATCATCTGCGAGGCCCTTTACCAGCGCTTCCCCGAGTATCTCGAGGGCGAACTGACCAAGATCAAGTCGGCCGTCGTTTCCCGTATTACCTGCGCCGAAGTCTCCCACGAAACCGGACTTACCGAGTTGCTCATCCTCGGCAAAGGCGTCAGCACCGGCCAGGCGATGCCGACATCGCTCGCCGCCGCCGTCTACGAGTCCATCGTCGCTGCCATCTACCTCGATGGCGGCTTCGAAGCGGCTAAAACGTACATCCTGCGGACGATGAGCCCCAAGATTGACCAGATTGTCCATTCCGCCTATCAGCAGAATTACAAAGCCATTCTGCAGCAGCACGCCCAGAAGGTCCTCAACGCCACCCCGATTTACGAACTGCTCGACGAGAAGGGCCCCGACCACAGCAAATGCTTCGAGGTCTGCGTCAGTATCGATGGCAAACGCTTCGACTCGGCCTGGGGACCTAACAAAAAAGCGGCCGAGCAGAAGGCCGCTTTGCTCGCCCTTGAGGAACTTGGCCTCATGGACGCCAAAGAAATCGATAACGCGATGCAAGATATCAACGATACCGGGGCAAAGGACTGATTGCCCCACGCGTCTCCACGAATCCGCCCCAATAAGCGATGTAATTGGTGCGGATTCGTGAAGATTCGCGGGTTCCCCGCATCATTCACTTCTTGATGCCCAGATCTACCGTGGTGAACAGCGCTTCGAAGGTGAATCCCGCCGCTTCGATGTTCGCTCGGGCGCCTTCCATCCGGTCGATCACCGCGACGATTCTGTCAACTTTCGCCCCGGCATCCTGCAGCGACTTGGCCGCTTCGAGCACTTGCCCGCCCGTCGTCAACACGTCCTCGACGATCATGACGGTTTCGCCCTTGTTCAAAACCCCCTCGACCAATTTGCTCGTGCCGTAGTCCTTCTTCTTATTCCGAACGATCACGAACGGCTTGCCGCTGGCCATCGCCGCCGCTGCGGCCAGGGGCACCGCGCCCAGTTCCGCGCCCGCGATTCGATCGACGCCAGGACCAACGCGCTCGGCAAACAGCTTGCCCAGTTCCTTCAGCACATCCGGCTGAGTTTCAAATCGGTACTTATCCAGGTAGTAATTGCTTTTCCGCCCGCTTCGCAGAGTGAATTCGCCGTGAAGCAGTGCTACTTCCGCAATCCGCTTTGCCAGTTCTACTCGTGTCATGCCCGTCACTATCCCCGCAGCGGGCGTCTTGTCAATCGCACCTTACCATCCACCCTGGTAGGCCCACCCGTTGGTCCCATAACATGGCCAACAACGGTATCCATAGTAATACGGGTAATACCCATACCAACCGGGCCCGACCCCATAGGTGTACCAGTATCGCGATCGGTAATACGCGGCGTCATATCGTTCACGCAGCCGCGTCTGCTCGATCCAATCGGCATTCCCACGCTGTTGCCAAGGCATCTCTGGTTCGGCCAGTTGGGTTGCCTCCACAGCCGGGGGTTCTGGTTCCACAGGCTTCGTCTCCCGCGGCTGCATCTGCTTGGCCAGAATCCGTTTAACCTGCTCGGCCAGCGTATCTTCTAAAAAGAACAGATCGCGCAGCGTCCCGGTTGCCTTCATGCCGCCGATCAAGCGACCGCTCTGCACCTCCAACACTTGCCCCGTCAGACGCAACCCCGCTTCCCCCATCTGGTAACTGCCGAAAACCACGTACGTTGCTTTCGCCGTCTGCCCGGCCTGCAACGCCTCGTCAGTACCCGCTGCCGCCGTGGTCTGGGTCATCGGCACCACCGGCTCCACCGTGCCGACCCGACTCAACTCCGACAGCAAATTCTGCTGCACCGCCTGCCCGACCCACAGGCTATTGCCCTCTTCTCCCAGCGGGGCAAAGGGCAACAGCAATACCCGATGATTCGGCTCCACCCCATGCGCCGAAATCGTCCACACCATCATCAGGAGAAACGCCGCCGCCGCCTTCATGCATGCCTCCAAAAGCAACGCTCCGACAAGTATACCATTCTGATAAACCGATCCCATCCATTTCTTACCTGCCCGATTAAAAACCAGCCCCCGATTTCTAACCCCATCCCTGCCGATTTTGCGTATGATTAAGCGGCTACACCAAAAGGAGAAAGGAGTACCGAAAACGGAGTAAGACTATGCTGATTAACACGATCAAAACGGGCATGCTCTTCTTTATCTTGACGGCGCTGATCCTTGGAGCCGGCTACGCGATTAATCGTGAACAGGGCCTCTACTACGCCCTGATCATGGCCGGCGTCATGAACGTCGTGGGCTATTTCTTCAGCGACAAGATCGCCCTGGCGACCATGCAGGCCCAGGAAGTTGGCCCGGACCATGAACTCTATCGCATCGTCCAGTCTTTGGCCCAGCGCGCCAACCTGCCGATGCCCCGGGTTTATGTCTCCCCGATGGCGGCCCCGAATGCGTTTGCCACCGGCCGTAATCCTTCCCATGCCGCGGTCTGTGCCACTGAGGGCCTGCTGCGAATGCTCGACCGCGAGGAAGTGGCCGGCGTAATGGCGCACGAATTGGCGCACGTCCGGCACCGTGACATCCTGCTGCAGACCGTGGCCGCTACCCTGGCCGGTGCGATTACCTACTTGGGTTACATGGCCATGTGGGGCGGGGGTGGACGACGGGACAACGAAGGCAATGGCAGTCCGCTGCTGGCGCTGCTCTTGATCATCCTCGGCCCCATCGCCGCAGGGTTGATCCAGGCCGCCATCAGCCGGCAACGTGAGTACGCCGCCGACACCGGTGGTGCCGAGATCGTCGGCGATCCAATGTACCTGGCTCGCGCGCTGGAAAAGATTCACAACTATGGCCGGGGGATTCCGCTCGATGTGAACCCCGCTTTCAATAGCATGTTCATCATGGAGCCGCTGAATCCCATGGAAACGATGGCCAATCTCTTCTCCACGCACCCGCCTTTGGAAGCTCGCCTGCAGAACTTGATCGGCCGTCCGACAATCGGCATGTACCGCTAACACCCGGCAAATCGCATCAGTCCTCATACCCACGGGTCTTTTACCCGTGGGTATTTTTTCGCGTTCGATTGCCCTCTTTCTTCGCGTTCCCTTCGCGACTTCGCGTCGTCTAGCCTAACGCTCTGCCCCGCAGGAGCCTAAATTGATCTCCGCATCTGCCTGATCGCCACCTCCCAAGATCTGCCCCAACGGACAAAATCATCCATTGCCTGTTTCCCAGTACATCATCTAGGATACCCCCACTCCCATATGTCATGGGATTCAGCAGTGCGCCTGCGGAAGAACCCTTGGAAGGCAGGTGCCTGAGCCCAACCGCTATTTCGCTAACCCGAAGGCTGGCCCTTCTTAATCCCGAGTGGGCCAAGAGGAGTGCATATTCCTATGTGCAATCGTCAAACCCAAGTTGATGCTCACGAAATCCACAAAGCCTTGGACGATCTGCTTCAGACGTTCCTGGTTGTTTCGCCGCGAAACGCCGATCACCCCGCCGTGAAGCGTGCACGCGATGTGGTGTCCCGTGCCTCCCGAACTCTACAAACATCTTCTCAATACGAGCAGCAAATCCATGCCGTTAACGAGGTGCGAGCCGATATCCCCGAGTCGTTCGTCATGGGCTCGGATTAACCGCTTGTCCTAAGAACTGGTGCTCCGTCAGTCGTGAATTGCCGAGCGACCTTCGTCTGCGCATCGAGCCGGGCCGTCCCCGGCCCGAATTCCTCCCGGCGCTCCACGCCTGACCAACCCCTAGTTCCCCCCTCCGGGAGGGCGAGACTCCCGCCGAGCCGTGTTTCACCGGAAACCCGCAACTCGCCGGGCGACTCGCCCTTCCCGCTACCGTTCCACCGCTGCACGACAGGCCATCACGCCATCGCCATCGCCCGCCCGCGCATCAGCCTCGTCTGGGTCCGCCGCCGACTCAGGTGTCGGGTGATCGTGCGTTTGATCTTCGTGCTGATCTGGTCAATGACCACATAGGCATTCTCGCCAACGTATTGCACGACCAGATGATCGCCATCGGTAAACCTCACGTCGACGGTACATCGTGTATCCACGCCCCCACGCTCGCCGTTGATGTCCGACAGACGGGCCGTGACGGCGCGTATGCGGCCCTGGAATCGATCCATCGCATAACCAAATCGGCGTTGTGCATGTTGCTGCAGCGCCGGAGTGATCGGAATGTTCACGCCTTGAATATCGAACTGCATGTCTTCCTCCTCGGCCATCATTGGCCGCTCATTTCCCAACTAACCACAGCGAATGACGCTCTCTTCCCCCTCGCCCGGTACTCCGGGAGAGAACTGGGGTGAGGGTTCAGAGCCAGTCATCCACCCAAACGGATGATGTGCTACCCGAATAACGTCTGGGAACTCGTTCCCTGGGTTCCCCGCGTGTTACCCGCTTCGGGTTGGGCCTAGAGATGAAGATCACCCGCCGCTTCGGGCTGATACAAGATCTCCTGGATCTTCA
>JBLNDH010000289.1:0-9625 GCA_050261455.1 Bacillota bacterium | reverse complement strand
ATTAATCGGGGCCAACGAGACTTAGCCATGTCTATTATCGGCACCGACGATGTGATCGCAATAGTTGGGTGGAATGTACGCGTGAGGGCGCAAGAGTTTCGGATGCCTGGGGTGCCATGACATACCGCCCACGCCGGACCGGAGCGCTGCGCAGGTGCGGCTTTGGGGGTTCGTTCTTCCTGTGCCCAAACGCAGAGCCGCATCATTGCGATTCGCCATTGTCCGCGGAGGCGTGGACGGCTTCCACCAGGTCCATGGACTTGGTGGGCTCACGGTGCGGGACATGGGGCGTGGGCTCCTGATGCGTGGAGCCGAACAATCGCAGGAACAAAGAACCGATGTCGTCGAATATCGAGTAGGCGACCGGAGTAACCAGCAACGTGAGCAGCAACGAGAGGGTCTGGCCGCCGATGACGACGATGGCGACAGCCCGGCGTTCCTCGGCGCCGGGGCCGGAGCCGATGGCCAGGGGAATCATGCCGGCGACGAGGGCGAGCGTGGTCATGAGGATCGGGCGGAGCCGGTCGCGATTGGCCTGGATGATCGCAGAGAGGCGGTCCAAGCCATGCTGCCGCAGGTTGTTCATATGATCGATCTGCAGGATGGCGTTCTTCTTGACCACCCCGAAGAGGACCAGGATGCCCAAGGCCGAGTAGAGGTTGAGCGTGCCACCGGTTGCCCAAAGGGAGTACAAGGCAAACGGAACAGCCAGCGGCAGCGAGAGGAGGATCGTAAGGGGATGCACCAGGCTTTCGAAGAGGCAGGCCAGGATCATGTACATGAAGATGACGGAGAGGAGGAAGGCCCAGAGGAATTCGTAGAAGGTGCGTTCGAGCTCGCGGCCGCGGCCGGCCACACGCGTGGTGTAGGCGGAAGGCGCCCCGAGGTCGGCAAATGCTTTGCGCATGGCTTCGATGCGATCGGCCTGGGCATAGCCAGGGGCGACGCCAGCGCGGATGGAGACACAGCGTTGGCGGTCGACACGGTCAATGCGGGAGGGCGCGTCGGCCAAGCGAAGCTTGACGAGATTGGCCAGGGGAACCAGCCCGCCCCCGGACCGGGGCAGATAGAGACGGTTGATGGTATTGGGATCGTTGCGGTCGGCTTCGCTGAGTCGCAGTTGCACGTCGTAGTCTTCGTTCGTCTCCGGGTCGAGGAATCGGCAGACTTCCTGGTCGCCGCCCACCATGAGACGCAAAGCGGTGCCGATGTCTTGGGCATCAATCCCCAGGTCGGCGGCGCGAATGCGATCGATATCGACGCGGAGTTCGGGCTTATCCAGACGCAGCGTGGTATCGGCATCGGTGATGCCGGGGAGTTCGGGAGACTTGCCATCGATCTCAAGTGTCTTGTCGCGCAGGTCCTCGGCGTACTTAGCCAGGGCAGTGATATCCGGACCCCGGATCATAAAGTCGATGTCGCTATTGCCGCCGCCGACGCTGAACGCCGGGTAACTGCGAACACCGATGCGAATGTTGCTGAATTTGCGCAGCCGGGAGCGCAGATCCACCATGACGTCGCGTTGGCTGTAGTTGCCGCGGAAGGCGGCCAGGGGATCGCCTTTCTTGAGGCCTTCCCAGAGGCGATCGAAGCGGAAGACGCGTTCGTCGTGGGGAGCGATGCGGACGTACATGCCGCCGTTGTTGACGCCGCCGAGCCATCCGCCGCCGGTGGTCGAGAGGACCAGTCGAACGGCGGGGTGGGAGATCACCTCGCGTTCGATGGCGAGCATGGCCTGGTTCATCGCCCGCAGGCCGGTTCCTTCCTTCGCATTGATGCTGATGCTGAACTCGCCTTCATCGACGTCGCTGGGGGTGTACTCCTGCTTGACCATGCGATACAGCGGAACAGAGCTTGCGATAATGACGACGGCCAGGATGGCAACGACGAAGCGGAATCGCATCGTCTGCCGGAGCATCCAGGCATAGGTCACATCCAACAGGTGGTAGAACCCTCGCCGAGAACGGGCGACCTCCTCCTGGCTGTGGGAGCCTTTGTTGAAGCGAAGCAGGCGTGGGCTCATCATGGGGGTGAGGGTGAAGGAGACCAGGAGGCTGACCATGACGGCGATGGCTGCGGTGATGCCAAACTGATACAGGAAGCGTCCCGAGATGCTCGACATGAACGAGACGGGGATGAAGATGACGACGAGGCTGAGGGTGGTGGCCAGAACGGCCAGGGAGATTTCAGCGGTCGCCCCCATGGCGGCCTCGAAGGCGCTGACGTGTTTCTCTTCCACCCAGCGAAAGATGTTTTCCAGCACGACGATCGCGTCATCGATAACCACGCCGACCATGAGCACCAGAGCCAGCATCGTGACGCTGTTGAGGGTGAAACCCAGGGCACTCATGAACCCGAACGTGGCGACGACGGAAGCGGGAATCGAAACGGCGGCGATGATGGTCGATCGCCAGCTTCGCATGAACGCCAGCACCACCAGGCTGGCGAAGATGCTGCCCAAGACCAGGTGGACGTTGATCTCGTGCAGAGCCGAGTAGATGTACGTCGATTGGTCGCGGATGATCTCCAATTGCACATCCGGCGGAAGCTGCTGGCGGATGCGTTCGAGGCTGGCCTTGACGCCGGCGATGACTTCGACGGTGTTGGCCTTGGATTGGCGGCGTACTTCGAGGGAGACGGTGGGGATGCCGGTTCCGCTGTCGCGTGTCCAAAGCCGGGCCACAGATCGCTGCTCAACGGTGCCATCCTCGGCATGGCCGATGTCGCGGACGCGGATGGGAGCGCCATTGACGGTCTTGACGACCAGATCATTGAACTGGCTAGCCTCGACGAATCGCCCCATGGTGCGGAGCACCTGCTCGCGGATGGGGCCGGTCACGTTCCCGCCGGGAACATCGGCGTTCTGGCGAACGATGGCGTTGCGGACGTCGGCGATGGGAAGCCGATACGCCACCAGCTTATCGGCATCCACCCAGATGTTAATGGTTCGATCCAGGCCGCCGTTGATCCACACCTCGCCAACGCCAATGGACCGCTCAAGCTGCGTCTTGACGATCTTATCCGCCATTTCGGTCAGCTCGCGAACCGATCGATTCCCATACAACGCCAGAGTGATGACCGGCGTGGAGTCGTTGTCGAACTTGGAGACCACGGGCGGATCGGTATCGTCGGGCAAGTCGCGCACGACCGTGGCGACGCGATCGCGTACATCCTGGGCGGCGGCCTCGATGTCGCGACTCAGGCTGAAGGTCGCAATGACATTGCAACTGCCCGTGCCACAGATCGAGCGCAGCTCCTCGATGCCCTCGACGGTGTTGATGGCCCGTTCGATGCGATCGGCCACTTCGCTCTCCATCTCCTCCGGCGAGGCGCCGCGGAGCGTGGTGCGTACGGAGATGGTCGGCAGATCGACGGAAGGGAAGCGGTCCACGCCCAGGCGCATATAGGCCGCGGATCCAACCACCGCAAAGGCGAGGATGAGCATGGCCGCGAAAACGGGCCTTTGGATGCAAATCTCGGCTAGCTTACGCATGGGGTTCCTTGATCCCGGATCGCTGAACGAAACACGATTCCACTTATTGTATACCAGGGAGCGTTGACGGCATTGTCGTGGGAAGCGTCGTCGGAAGCGTCAATGGCTTTTCGATGGGCATGGTGGTAGGCATGGTTGAGGGTTCGCCGGGCACGCGAAGACTCAGACGCCCAATGGCACGAAGTAGATCCAGATAAAAAACTTTCTGGTCAGATTGCTCACTGACCAACCGAAGCCGGGCCAACAATCGCTGGTCCTGGGCACGGAGGCGTTCGAGGTTGGTCGCAAGCCCGGCGTTGAACTGTTCTTCGGCCAGGTGCAGCGCCGCTTCGGCGGCTGTGAATTCCACCTCCAACTCCTTGAGCCGCTGATAGCTGGCTTGCAGGTTGTGATACGCGATCTCAACCTCCTGGAGGACCCTGCGACGGGTCTGGGATTCGGACATCTTGGCCTGCCGGAATTGGGACCAGGCTTGACGCACATCCGCTTCGATCAACCCGGCGGAGAAGATCGGCAGGTTGGCAGTAAACAGCGCATTCCAGTCGCTGTCCGAGGGAAGGTTGCGCCGGGCAAGAAATGCGGTCACATCAACCGACAAGGAGGGATAGTACTGCCCTACCGCAACACTGACTGCATATCGGGCCGCTTGCACTGCGGCCACGGTGGCCGCCAAATCCTGCCGATTCGCCGCCGCCAGAGCCTGCAACTGATCCAGCGGAGGCGTTTCCTGCGGCACCCGCATCGCATCGATCAATGGGCTTTCCTGCACGGCAGCGCCCACCAGGAACGCCAGCGTCGATCGGCCATTCAACACATCGTTTTTGGCATCGAGTAGCAGCACGCGGGTATCGGCCGCCTGCGCCTCGCTTTGGGCCACGTCCAGCAGCTTCACCCAGCCGACCTTCAACTTGGTCTGCATATCGCGGACGCGCTCGTCCTGCAAAGCCAGCGTATTTCGCAGCACCTCAACTGAGGCTTCGGAGCGGAGGATCTGGTAATAGACGCCGGCCACATCCAGCAGCAATGCCGCCTGGGCATCGAGCAACAGGGCGCGGCGCTGCTCGGCGGTGAGCCCCGCCGCTCGAAAGTTATTCACATCGCGGAATCCGTTGAACAGGTTCATGCGTCCCACCACGGGGACGGTGCCCTGGAAGGTGGAAGCGGAGCCGCCGCCAACCGTTCCGGTAGGCACGAGATTCACGGTGGGCAGGAAATTGGCTGCCGCCCGATCGCGGTTAATGAGAGCTTGAAGGTAATCCTCGCCCTGGAGGCCGAGGCGTTCGTTGGACTGATTGGCCAACTCCAGCGATCGCTCCAGAGTCAATGGCTCGCCAGGATTGAAAGGCGCTATCGCCTGATCGGCACCGATGATGCGCCGATAGGTCGCAACCTCCTTGGCCTGATTGACGGCACACCCTGCAAAGATTGCAGTTGCGACGGCTAAGAACAGAAACGCACACACCCACCGCCCCGCCCGCCGCCACAAACGACTCATCGGGAATTCTCCTTCTGCGGGGCCTGACGCAACAATAACTGCAGGATTTGCTGGATCATGGAATGCTTGCCCGGTAAAGGAGGGGCCTCTATACTCGCTTCCCAACACGATTGACCCGCCAGCATTGTAAAGTCAACACTCAGCGAGTCAAAGCCGACGTGAATGCGAGTACAATCATGCAATCGGGAATCGCCAGCCGACGGAGTCAGTTGATCCACATCGCCTTTGCTGTTCTCGGCGCATCGTTACTCGTCATCGGCTGCGAGGGAAAACCGAAAAGCGACGGTAAGGCGCAATCGAAACCCCAAGCCACGGTGGCCGTCACGACGCAGCCGGTACGACGGGATTCGGTGCAACGCACGGTCGATGTTCCCGGCACGCTTCAGGGGGATGAGGAAACGACCCTGTCGGCCAAAGCCACCGGACGCATCGTTGCGGTTTTCAAGGATGTGGGTGACCGGGTCCAAGCCGGTGACGTGCTAGCCCAGATTGACAAGACCGACTACCAGCTTCAGGCCAACCAGAAAGAGCTGGCCATGCGTGAGGCGCTGGCCAAACTGGGACTGACCGATTTTCCCGGAGAGAACTTCGATCTCTCGCAGGTGCCGATGGTGCAGCGTGCCAAGTTCCAGTTGGAGAACGCCGATTCGAAGCTCAAGCGCGGCGAGCAGCTGCACGATCAAAAGCCGCCGCTGCTCAGCGATCAGGATTACGCGGACCTGAAGACGGCCGCGGCGGTCGCGCTGAAAAACTACGACGTGGAGCTGCTCAATGCCCACGCCGCTTTGGCCGAGGCCAAGGCACGCAAAGCGGATCTGGACCTGGCCAAGCAGCAATTGGTGGATACCACGATTCTCGCGCCGCGTCAGGATGGTCCCGGGCTTCCCGCGGCGGTGGCGGCTGCGGTGCCGGGCAACGACCTGAATGAGCGCAGTTACGCCATCGCTCAGCGAATGATTTCGGTGGGCACCTACGTCAAAGACGACACGGCCACATTCCGCCTGATCGATGATGACCCGGTGAAGCTGCAGGCCTATGTTCCGGAACGGCATGTGGCGGAAGTCCAGGTCGGACAGAAAGTGCGCGTCACGGTCGAAGCGTACAGCCAGGAATTCTGGGGCAAAGTCTCGCGTGTGAACCCCCAGGTGGATCCGGCTAATCGAACGTTCCTGATCGAAGTCGTCATCCCGAATTCCAAGCGGCTGCTCAAGCCCGGCGGGTTTGCCAAAGCCTCCGTGCACACGCAGACCGATTCGAACGTGGTCTTCGCACCCCTGCGGGCAGTAGTTTCGTTCGCAGGGGTCAGCAAGGTTTACGTGATCCGCAATGGCAAAGCCGCGGAGATCATCGTCGAGACCGGCCAGCGGCGCGACGATTACGTAGAAATCACCAAGGGGCTGACGGGCAAAGAGAACGTCATCGTAAGCGGGCTGAACCGAGTCGCCAATGGCGTTCCCGTGGTGCTTTCGGACAAGGCTGTCGATTAGCCCGAACCCGCTTTACAATCAACACGTCGGTTTCCGAGGAAGTCCATGGAACACAACCGCGAGCCTTATCTGCAGCCCTATCTGCAAGCGGCAGAGCGGTATGGCGCTGGCTTCAAGTCGCTGTTGTGGGCCAGCCCCCGCACTCAACAAGCCCGGTTTGAGGCATTGGTACGAGTCTGCGACTTCCGCGGCCGCATGGTTCTCGATGCCGGTTGTGGCCGGGCGGATTTGCTGGATTATCTCCGCTGGGCAGGCGTTGAACTCGAGCACTACACCGGCATCGAAGCGGTCGCTGATCTGGCACAAGCTGCCCGCCAGAAGAATCATCCGCGCAGCCTGATCATCGAAGCAGATTTCGTCCGCCAGCCCCATCGCCTGCTGGTTGGGGCCGATGTGATTGTGTTCTGCGGCTCGCTGAATACGTTCGACGAGAAGTCCTTCTACGATACCCTGGCAACGGCGTTTGAGGCGGCAACGGAAATGGTGGTCTTCAATTTCCTGAGCTCCCCACGACTGGCAGGGGCCGATTGGTTGCTTTGGCACGCTCCGAAGGACGTGCGGGCTTTCGCGCAGCGGTTGACCGCCGATGTGGCTATGCTAGACGACTACATGGATGGCGACTGTACGCTGGCCATGCGCAAAGCACACGAGAAATGAACCGGGCATAGTAAGAATAGGCCATGTGAGGGCGTTACGTTCATGATGGGTCGAATTGACGTACATAGTCATTTGCTTGCCGGCGTTGATGATGGATGTGCAAACCTGGAGCAGTCACTGACGTGCGCGCAAACGCTCGTACGTGCAGGCTACACACATGCCTTCTGCACCCCCCATATCTGGCGAAATCTCCCGTGGAATACGGCCGAGACCGTCGAGCAGCGTACGGCGGAACTTCAGGCTCATCTGGATGCGATGAATGTCCCGCTACGGGTCATGCCCGGCGGAGAATTAACGCTGCGTCCCGAACTCCTCGAAACACCGCCGGAGCAGATCGTCACCTATGGGTTGGCCCGGAAGTACTGTCTATTTGATATCTGGGCGGATCAGCTTCCCGACTTCTTTGAGCCAACCGTGCGATACCTGCAATCGCAGGGATTGACCGCCATTCTGGCTCATCCGGAACGGATGGAAGCCGTGCAGAAGGACCCTACATTAGTCGCCTATTTCCAGAGCCTGAACCTGCTCCTGCAAGGGAACTTGCAGTGCTTTGCCGACCCGGAAGGCTCCCCCACCCGCCAGTTGGCGGAGCGATTTCTTCAGGAAGGCGTGTATACGTTCCTGGCTACCGACACTCACAAGCCCGACACCTTGACGCCCCGGATCCAAGGCTTGCGGCGGGCTATCGAATTGATCGGCGAAGAGGCGATGGCCCGCCTGCTCGAGGAGAATCCTCGGAGGCTCCTTTCGGGACACACGGCAGATCGAAAAACCATGTCCCTGCAGTGACCGGACTCTCTACCGCAAATGGGTCAGTTCCTGGTACAAGGCCGCGACCGTACGCGTGCCACGATAGAGGGCATCCAGATCGAACTTTTCGTTCGGCGAATGCACGCGATCATCGGGCAGGCCAAAGCCAACCAGTAACGTATCAAGGCCCAGAATAGACTTCATGAGCCCCACGACAGGGATGCTGCCACCTTCCCGTATGAAGACGGGGTCAACACCGAAACCGGTCTTGATGGCGCTGGCCGCCAGCTTAATGGCGGGCCCATCCAATGGCACGAGCACTGGCGCCCCAGCGCCATGCTGAGCCAACTCAATCGTCACCGTATCGGGGCATCGTTCGCGCATCGCCTGCATGAACGCCGCCTGGATCTTCTTCGGATCCTGATTGGGAACCAGTCGCATGGACACCTTCGCGGAGGCCTTGCTTGGAATAATGGTCTTGGCGCCAGGCCCCTGATAACCACTGGTCAGCCCATTGATATCACAGGTCGGCCGGGCCCAGGTGCGTTCGATCGCGGTATACCCCGCCTCGCCAAACAAGCCCGGCAGCTTCAACTCCTGTTTGTACTTCACCTCGTCAAAGGGCAACTTGGCATAGGCTCGCCGCTCTGCCGGCGACAGGGGCACGACCTCGTCGTAGAACCCGGGGATATTGACTCGCCCGTCGCGATGATGCAGCGTCGCCAGCAATTCCACCAGGACATTGGCCGGGTTGGGAACCGCCCCACCGTACATTCCGCTGTGCAGATCATGGGAAGGCCCGGTAATGGACACTTCCATGTAGACCAGGCCGCGCAACCCATACGTGATCGCCGGCAGGCCGCGTGCAAACTGCCCGGTATCACTGATCACGCAGATATCTGCCGCCAGCTCGGCTTTGTGAGCACGAAGAAAGCCCTCCAGGTTCTCGCTGCTAACCTCTTCCTCACCTTCCAACAGGATAACCAGGTTGACAGGCAGGCCGCCCTCCTGCTGCCAGGCGCGAACCGCTTCGATGTGGGCCCAGATCTGCCCCTTATCATCCACCGCCCCGCGGGCATACAGCGCGCCATCCCGCTCGGTGGGCTCAAAGGGAGGCGTAATCCACTGCTCCAGGGGCTCGGGCGGCTGGACGTCGTAATGGCCATAGAGGAGCACCGTCGGGCGGCCGGGTTTACGCTCCGTGCCTCCCAGGACAATCGGATGCCCGGCCGTCGGTTCCACGCGGGCCCACAGGCCAGTTTCCCGGATGCGTTCGGCAAGAAACTCGGCGCATCGCTTCAGATCGGGTGCATGCTTCGGCTGGGCGCTGATGCTGGGGATCCGCAATAAGTCCTTCAAACCGGCGACGCATTGGCTACGACGGGATTCAATCAGCTGCAGTACGCGATCAAGCATGGGTAATTCCTGTTTACGGTGATCCTGCGATTATGGCATCTCAACGGTAATTCGCAATCGGGCAAATCCGGGTATGATGCGTATCTCCCGAGGAACTGGAGTCTTTTGAGCGGTCTGTATAAGCTTGCATCATGGTCACCGCGTTCATCCAATTCAGCGACAAACGCGTCAGTAAGGACGCGGACCCCAAGACCTTGGCGGCAGCCTTACGCGATCCGGGGGCACGGTTCTGGGTGGATATGGAGAAGCCCAACGAGGACGAGATCGCACTGCTGGACGAGGTCTTTGGCTTCCACCCACTGGCGATCGAGGACACCATCCAGTACA
>JBLNDH010000288.1:0-6102 GCA_050261455.1 Bacillota bacterium | reverse complement strand
AGCTGGCCGACGTGGCGCAGAACGTGATCGTGAACACGGACGACTGCGGCACGCTCAATGGCATCACCAAGAGCACGATTTACAAGGGCGAGACCGTCGAAGTCGAGTTGAAGGATCTGATCATTGGGCGTACGGCCCGTGACACGATCCGCAACCCGATTACCGATGAAGTCATCGTCGCCGAGAACCAGGTCATCACCGGCGCGATTGCGGACAAGTTGAAGGAGCTGAAGCTCGAATCGATCCGCGTACGTTCGCCGTTGACCTGCGAAGCGGCGCGTGGCGTCTGTGCTCGCTGCTACGGCGTGGATATGTCCACGAACCAGCTCGTCGAAGAAGGGCTGGCCGTCGGCATCATCGCCGCCCAGTCGATTGGTGAACCTGGCACGCAGTTGACGATGCGTACCTTCCATACGGGTGGCGTCGCGACGGGTGCCCTGGTCGAGAACGACATCAAGGCCATGTCCGCGGGTACCGCCGAACACCGTGATATCAACGCCGTTGAGGTGGTTGATTCGGAAGGCGGCAAGCGCATGGTGGCGTTGAAGCGCAACGGTGAAATCGCCGTGCTCGACCAGAAGGGCCGTGAGCTTGAGAAGTACAAGGTGCCTTACGGTGCGGTGGTGCTGGTCGCCCACGGCGAGAAGGTCAAGCCTCGTCAGCCCCTGGTGATGTGGGATCCGCACATTACCCCGATTCTGGCAGAGAAGGGCGGCACCATCCAGTACGAAGATATCGAGGAAGGCGAAACCGTCCGGATGGAGGAAGAGAAGCGAGGCGCCGGCGGCAAGCTGGTGGTCATCGAGCACAAGGGCGAACGCCATCCGCGTATCACCATTGTCGGCGAAGACGGTAAGATCCTCGACTTCCACTACCTGCCGGCCAAGGCCCGTATCGAAGTGGCCAATGGTCAGAAGGTGGTGTCCGGTCAGATGATTGCCCGTCAGCCGCGTGAGGCCGGCGGTACGCTGGATATCACCGGCGGTCTGCCGCGTGTCACCGAAATCTTCGAGGCCCGCAAGCCGAAAGATCCGGCGGTGCTGGCGGAAATTTCCGGTGCCGTCGAGCTTCGCAGCGATCGTCGTCGCGGCAAGATGACGATCATGGTGCGGTCCGAGACGGGCATGGAACGTGAACACCATGTGCCGCAGGACAAGGAACTGCAGGTGCACGCCGGCGACTACGTCGAAGCCGGTGACCCGCTGATCCGTGGCCCGCTGATTCCGCACGATATCCTGCGGATTAAGGGCGAAGAGGCGTTGCACCAGTACCTGCTGACCGAAGTGCAGAACGTGTACCGGTCGCAGGGTGTGAAGATCAACGATAAGCACATCGAGATCATCCTGACGCAGATGCTGCGTAAGGTGAAGATCGAGGATCCGGGCGATGGCAAGTTCCTGCCTGGCGAGGTCGTCGACAAGTTCCGTTTCCGCCAGCACAACGATCAGCTCAACCAGAGCGTGAAGATCGAGAAGGCCGGTGGCACGAGCTTCAAGGAAGGCGACATCGTCACCAAGGCCGAGTTCAAGGATGCCAATGAGGCAGCCGAGGCCGCTGGCAAGGAACCCGCCAAGGGCAAGAAGCCCCGCCCGGCGCGTGGCAAGACGCTGCTCCTGGGCATCACCAAGGCTTCGTTGCAGAGCGAGTCGTTCATCTCTGCGGCGAGCTTCCAGGAGACCACCAAGGTCCTCACCGAGGCCGCTCTGGCCGGTGCGGTGGATACGCTGGTGGGCCTGAAGGAGAACGTCATCCTGGGTCACCTGATCCCGGCTGGTACGGCGTTCGCACCGTATCTGGGCATCAAGCTGAAGCATCTGGCGGTTGCGCCGACCGAGGAAGAGGAGATCGAGGCAGCTGCAGCAGCGTTGGCTCGGCCGCAAGTGCCGACGACGCCGGCTCCCGCCGCCCCGTCGCCTCGTGAAGTGGTCCCGCAGGCCGGTTCATAACCCGGTGTTTTCGTAGTGTAACAACAAAAGCCCACGGCCCTCGCCGTGGGCTTTTTTGTTGCCTGTAGAACGCGGGCGCGTCGCTGTGGTCTTTGGGGGAGGGCGAGGCTCCCGGAGCTTCGCCTTCTCATACGCAAATCCATGGCTGCGCTCGCATATTTCGGCGATCTTCCCAAACTTTGACATCGCTGCAGCGGCCGGACAGAATAGGCCCGGCATCAGGTCTTGTTGGGCTATTCAATGAGGAGAAACGCCATGAAGCGATCTGCGCTCGCTTTCGCACTGGTCGGTCTGATGGTGATGGCCGGTTGTGCTTCCGATTCCAAAAATGGATCGGGAGAACGTCGCATCTCGCTGACGGAGTATCGCGACAAAATGAAGGCAGGCTGGGTTGGGCAGATGGCTGGCGTGGCCTACGGCGCACCCACTGAGTTCAAGTGCCAAGGCGTCATCATCCCCGAGGCCCAGACGCCCAAGTGGGATCCCAATACGGTCAATGGCAGCTTCGAGCAGGATGACCTGTACGTGGATATGACCTTCCTGCGAACGTTGGAGGTCCATGGCCTGAACGTGTCCATTCGCCAGGCGGGCATCGACTTTGCCAACAGCGGCTTCCCGCTCTGGCACGCCAATGACGCGGGTCGGACGAATCTTCGCAAAGGCATTGCTCCGCCCGACTCCGGCCATCCCCAGTTCAACAAGCATGCCGACGATATTGATTACCAGATCGAAGCCGATTTCGCAGGCCTGGTTTCACCGGGGCTGCCCAACACCGCAATCCAGCTGGGCGAGAAGTTCGGCCGGGTGATCAACTACGGCGATGGGCTCTACGCCGGTCAGTTCATGGGCGGCATGTATGCCGAGGCGTTCTTCGAAACCGATCCGGTGAAGATCGTCGAGGCCGGCCTCCAGTGTGTCCCGCAAGGCAGCCAGTTGCATGAGTGCATCAGTGATGTGCTCGCCTGGTACAAGGAGGATCCGAACAATTGGCAGAAGACTTGGCAGAAGGTCGATGACAAGTACCAGAAGAACCCGGAGTACCGCAAGTTCTCCTGCGACAAAGGCAAATTCAACATCGACGCCAAGATCAATGCCGCCTATGTGGTGATGGGCATGCTCTATGGCAAGGGCGATCTGGATCAGAGCATGGCGATTGCCTGTCGCTGTGGCCAGGACTCCGACTGCAATCCCTCCAGCGCCGCGGGCGTGATGTTCACGACCATCGGCTTCTCCAAGCTCCCGGCCAAGTACAAGGAAAAACTGGATGAGAGCCGGACGTGGATCTACACCGCGTACAACTTCCCGAAGCTGATCGCGGCCTGCGAGAAGGTTGCCCGCCAAGCCGTCGTGAAGTCCGGCGGCCGGATCGAGAAGGACGCCAATGGCGAAGAGTATTTCGTCCTGCCCAAGCAGATAGCTAAGCCCAGCAATCTTGAACTGTGCTGGAAGCCCGGCCCAATCGCCAATAGCCGGTATACCCCGGAAGAAATGGCCCAGATCAAGCCGCCCGCGGAGAAGAAGAACTGATCGGTTTCGAGTATCTCCTTGACCATCAAAGTGAGGCATCAGATGCGGAACAACGTTTTTGTGACGATTATCGCTGCGATTTCGCTGCTGGCCGTCGGTTGCGACCGCGGTGGCAAGTCCCAGCCGCAGGGCACATCATCCTCCAAGCCTCAGATTGCGCTGGTGATGAAGTCCCTGGCCAATGAGTTCTTCAAAACCATGGAGAAGGGTGCCAAGGATCATCAGAAGCAGCATGCGGCCGAATATGACCTGATTGCTAACGGCATCCGCGATGAACAGGACGTGGCTACGCAGAACAACCTGGTCGAGCAGATGATCGCAAAGAAAGTTGATGCGATCGTGCTTGCCCCGGCCGACTCCAAGGCGCTCGTCCCCGTCTGCAAGAGGGCCATCGACGCCGGCATCGTTGTCATCAACATCGACAACAAGCTCGATGATGCCGCGTTGAAGGAAAAAGGCATCACTGTCCCCTTCGTCGGGCCTGACAATCGCTTGGGCGCTCGTCTGGCCGGTGAATACCTGGCCAAGAAGCTGCAGAAGGGCGATCCGGTGGCCATCATCGAAGGCCTGCGCGGCGCGTTCAACGCCGAGCAGCGTCGCCTCGGTTTTGAGGACGCGATGAAGACCGCCGAGATGAACATCGTCACCTCCCAGTCCGCCCGCTGGGAAACCGAAGAGGCGGTGAAGATCGTTGGGCCGATCATCCTCGCCCAACCCAATCTCAAGGCCCTCCTTTGTGCCAACGACAGCATGGCCCTTGGCGCCATCGCCGCCCTCAAGGCCGCCAACAAGACTGGCCAGATCCAGGTCATCGGCTTTGACAATATTTCCGCTGTCCAGCAGTTGATCAAGGATGGCAGAATGCTCTGCACGGTGGACCAGCACGGCGACCAGATCGCCGTTTACGGCATCCAGTACGCGATGGAGATTCTGCAGAAGAAGACGTCTCCAGCCGACAGGCAGACGCCGGTGGACCTGATCACTGCAGCGAATCTCAAGTGACTTAGGTCACGGTGCATCCAAATTCGAATCGCAACATGGGCAAGCGTGATGCTTGCCCATGTTCGTTGATGGCGTGAAGCCTCGCGATTGGTTCGCCGTGGGCTTGATGGTATGCTTCCGGATCGGTTTGTCTGAGAGGTGGTGTCCAATCGTATGAGTCCTACATCCACGCCCAGCCTCCTGGAGATTCGCTCTCTGTCTAAGTCCTTTCCCGGCGTTCAGGCTCTCTCGGATATCAACCTGGAGATTCGCCCTGGCGAGGTCCATGCCCTTGTCGGCGAGAATGGCGCGGGAAAGAGCACGCTCGGACGAATCATCTGCGGCATCGCTCGCCCCGATGCGGGCCAGATGCTTTTTCGCAACTCTGCCTACACCCCGACCAGCCGGACCGATGCCCAGCGTCTGGGCGTGGGTATGGTCATGCAGGAACTGAACCTCATCCCGACACTGACCGTTGCCGAGAACATCTTCCTGGGCCGCATGCCCCGAACCCTGGGGTTTATTAACTACCGCACCATCAACGTCCAGACCTGCCAGATCCTCTCTTCGCTGGGATTGGCGGACATCGATCCGAATCGGCTCGTTTCGTCGCTCGGCGTCGGCCAGCAGCAGATGATCGAGATTGCCGGGATCCTCTCCCGCCGATGTGATTTGCTCATTCTCGATGAGCCCACCGCCGCGCTGACCCATCGCGAAACCGAGCTGCTCTTCAAGCAGATTGACCGTCTGAAGGCCTCCGGCACCGGCATCATCTACATCTCGCATCGGATGGAGGAGATCAAACGCATTGCCGATCGCATCACGGTGCTTCGCGACGGGAAGCTCATTGCCACCCGCAATGCTTCCGAGATCAGCATTGACCAAGTTATCCGGCTGATGGTTGGCCGCGAGCTCGGTGAAGCGGCTCGCCCGCACAAACCCGCCGGCCCAATCGCACTTCGTGTTCAGGATCTCTGTGCCGGCAGCGCTGTCCGTAATGTCAGCTTCGAAGTCCATCGCGGCGAGATCCTCGGTTTTGCCGGCCTGATGGGCTCCGGCCGAACCGAAACCATGCGGGCTATCTTCGGTGCTGACCGTCCCGATTCCGGCCAAGTCTACCTTCATGGCTCATCCACTCCCGCGAAGATTCGCTCGCCTCGCCATGCGGTTCGTCTCGGCATTGCCCTGCTCACCGAGGATCGCAAGCAGCAAGGCCTGCTCCTGCCCTTGAGCATCCGCAGCAACACGACGCTGGCCCATATGGGTGGCGTATCGCGATGGGGGGGATGGATCCGCGGCACCGCCGAGGCGGACGTGGCCGAGCGATATTCCCGTACCCTTTCCGTCCGCAGCCGATCGATCGAGCAGCCCGTCATGGAACTCAGCGGCGGCAATCAGCAGAAGGTCATCATTGCTCGCTGGATCTACCGTGACTGCGACATCCTCATCTTCGATGAGCCCACACGTGGCATCGACATTGGGGCCAAGTTCGAGATCTACCAGCTCCTTTCAGACCTGGCCGAACAAGGCAAAGCCATCATCGTCGTCTCCTCCGATCTTCAGGAGTTGATGGCCATCAGCGACCGCATCGCCGTCATGTCCGCCGGCCACTTGGCGGAAATCTTTCCCCGTGGCCAATGGACCCAGG
>JBLNDH010000287.1:0-6616 GCA_050261455.1 Bacillota bacterium | reverse complement strand
CACCGGAAGTCCTCGACGCGATCCGCGGGGGAGATCCAATATCCACGGAGTTCATGTACGATTTCGAGGCGATCAAGCGACTCAATCTGTATCCCACCCTGCGCTCAGGCATTATCCACCTGCATGTTTTGATCACGCCACTTCGCCCAGATACGGAAGGCCAACTCAGCGGCTACCTTATCCACATGCAGGATGTCACCGAACGCAAGCGGGCGGAACAGGCCTTGCGCTTTACCCAGTTCGCGGTTGATCGGGCGGCTGACGGAATCTTCTGGCGCGATGAGCAGGCTCGCTTTGTCTATGTCAATGAGGCTGCCTGCCGATCGCTGGGCTACACGCGCGATGAATTGCTTTCCATGCACGTGTACGACATCAATCCGGATTGCCCGCCGGAGACCTGCCCCGAGCATCTCCAAGTGTTGAGGCATCGTCGGTTCATGGTGGCCGAATCTCGGCATCGGGCCAAAGATGGACGCATCTTCCCCGTCGAGATAACCAGTACTCTGCTGGAGTTTGATGGCCGCGAGTTCGTCTGTGCGTTTGCCCGCGACATCACCGAACGCCGCTGCCTCGAGGAGAACCTTCGCCATTCCCAGAAAATGGAAGCCATCGGCCGCCTCGCCGGAGGCATTGCGCATGACTTCAACAATCTTCTTGCCGTCATCTCCGGCTACAGTGAGTCGCTCCTGCGGCACCTTCCACCTGACGACCGCTTACGCCTCCATGCCGAGGAGATCGGCAAAGCCGCCGATCGCGGCGCCTCCCTCACCCGCCAGTTGCTCGCCTTCAGCCGCCGACAGGTCATTCAGCCGCAGATCCTCGACCTCAACCACATCATCCGCGATCTTCAGGAAATGCTCCGCCGCACCATCCAGAAATCGATCACCATCGAAATGGACCTCAATGCCAGCCTCGGAAAGATCAAGGCCGATCCTGGGCACATGGAACAGGTCCTGCTCAACCTCGCCCTCAATGCCCGTGATGCCATGGAACAATTCGGCGGCGTCCTCACCATTCGCACCGAAAACGCCGAAGTGGATCACACCCCAATACCCCGTGGCAACGTCCCCCCGGGACGCTATGTGAAACTCTCCGTCCAGGACACCGGGTGCGGCATGGACCCCGAACTCCAGGCCCACATCTTCGAGCCCTTCTTCACCACCAAGGCCGGCAAAGGCACCGGTCTCGGCCTCTCCATCGTCTACGGCATCGTCCAACAAGCCGGCGGCGGCATCCTCGTTCAAAGCGAGCCCGAACAAGGCACCACCTTCCACATTCTCCTCCCCCGCATCGACGACGGTTCGCCTGCCGATCTCTCACCCAGCTCTGCAACCGTCGCGTAGGACACGCCATCGCCTGCCACGTACTTCAGCACTTCGCAACGGAGCGGACGAATTACTCTCATCCCTCAGCACCTAGCACCCACCGCTTAGCACTCCAAACCTCTCCAATGCCGCCATCACCCCATGCGAATTGTTGTCCGGCGACACCCAGTCCGCCGCCGCCTTCGCTGCCGGATGGGCATTGCCCACCGCCACCGCCACGCCCGCCGCCTGCAGCATCTCCACGTCGTTCGGCGCATCCCCGATCGCCATCACCTGCTCCATCGCCAGGCCGTAATACTCCGCCACCCGCCGCAGCGCCGCCGCCTTGCTCACCTGCCGATTCATGATCTGCAACAGATCCGCATCGCACCGCGTCGTGCTGATCTGCTCGGCATACCTCTCGTTCAACACCCGCTCCAAATTCAGAATCACCCCCGGCTCCCCCAGCAGCATCAGCTTCGTCACCGGCTGCCCGCAAAACGTCTCGATCGGCGCCACACAATCCGGCGTGAACACCTTCGCCGTCTCCGTGAGGTATTTCGGATCCACCCGGTCGGTATACCACCGATCCATCACTTCCAAGCTCACCAGCACGTCCGGATGCAATTCTCTCGCATGCCTCGCCACCTGCCGCACCAGTTCCCCCTCCATCGGCCCATGAAAAATCGCCCGCTTGTTCGTTTCATCCCAGATCAACGCCCCGTTGTAGTTGATCTGCAACGTATCCAGCCCCAATTGCTCATAAAACGGCCTCACCGATCTCGGTGGCCTGGCCGATGCGATCACCACTCGCACTCCCCGCGACGACACCTTCCGAAGCGCCTCCACGGTCGGCTCACTGATCGCTTTCGCGTCCGTCAGCAACGTCCCATCCAGATCGATTGCCACCATCCGAATATCAACCATCTTCTCTTTCACGTCGATCATTCTATCTCGTTT
Source organism: Bacillota bacterium (assembly GCA_050261455.1). Classification (GTDB taxonomy): domain Bacteria; phylum Planctomycetota; class Phycisphaerae; order Tepidisphaerales; family Tepidisphaeraceae; genus JAPLNB01. The sequence goes on along the minus strand of JBLNDH010000287.1, from coordinate 4,352 downwards.
AGCGTTATCCCGTTTAGCGGCGGCCTGCAGGGCCGGGCTCTTGTTCCCTCACGCGTGCACTATGGTATGCTTCCCCACATCACGGCACCAGGTACACTTCAGCGTATGAAAACGGAGCTAACCATGCGATCCATTCTTGCCACCATCATGATCCTCCTCGCCACGCTGTCCCTTTCCTGTACGAGCGACGACAACTCGGGTTCCGGCGATCGCCCCAAGGCAACTTTGCGTTCTGCCCCGCGTCTGACCTTCCCCCACGACACCGACTCCAACAGCCCCGCCTATTGGGCCAATGGTCAGCTCTACATCCTCAACTCTGCCGGCCATCCCTGGCGCAGTTCCGGTAACAGCCTCTCCGAGCTCGGTCAGCCGCAAGCCGTCACCTATAGCAATCGCGTCAACGGTGGCCGATGGATCGAAGCCGTCTGGCGCCATGGCGATGGCGTTCTCTACGGCTGGTATCACCTGGAACCCACCGGCCTCGTCCCCGGTACCACCCTTACCGCCCCCAAGATCGGCGCCCTCCGCTCCGATGACAACGGTGCTACCTGGAAAGACCTCGGCATTGTTCTCGAAGCCCCGCCCAACACCCTCAAACCCGATGCGCAGAATGGCTACTTCGCCGGTGGTCACGGCGACTTCTGCGTCTATCTCGACCAGGATGAACGCTGGCTCTATTTCTACTTCAGCAACTACGCCGGCGATGTGCGTGAGCAAGGCGTCTCGCTGGCCCGCATGTCCTGGAAAGATCGCGACAACCCCGTTGGCCACGTTTTCAAGTACCACGCCGGGCGTTGGACCGAGCCCGGCCTCGCTGGCCGGGTTACCCCCATCTGGCCTGCCTTCATCGCCTGGGAACGCCCCGACTGCAACGCCTTCTGGGGTCCCTCCATCCACTGGAACAGCCACCTGAACCGTTACGTCATGCTCCTCAACCGCTCCAAGGCCAAGGGCTGGGTCCAGGATGGCATTTACATCAGCTTCGCCAAAACTCTGGACAACCCCCGTGCCTGGTCCACCCCCAGAAGACTCCTTGCCGGCGGCTCCTGGTATCCCCAAGTCATCGGGCTTACTCCCGGCGGCACCGACAAATACGCAGGTGAGGTTGCGAGGTTTTTCATGGCCGGGGTGTCCGAATACGAAATCGCTTTCGAAAAGTGACCCACGGAGCGTATGGCGAGGCGGTGCGTTTGCGGTGGTTTGGCGATCCACCGAGGACCTCCTGGGGACCACCTCAGACCACGGCCGATACACCGGGAACCACCCTGGAGCCACCTGGAGCCACTCGGAGTACACCGGGAGCCACCCTGGAGATTGCGGGAAGATGTTGTGGGAAATGAAGTTGTGAATTGGCGAAGCGGCGAATGCGCGAATATGAGAAGGGGCGCAGCCCCGAGGGGCGAAAGGGCGAGAGAATGGCGCAGTGGGGGCGCTGGTGAGCAGGGCGAGGGCCAGAAACGTGGCGAACCAAGTGCGCATAGTGTCTCCTCTATATAGACGGGGGTGTTGCGCGAAAAAGAGATTTACAGCGCAACGGTTTTTGTGAGATGTGCAGATTTCCTGGGGAAATCGAGAAAAGTTTTTTCGATTTTCGACGAAATCGCAACGCAAGCGGCGGAACGGCACGTGCAGGATGGAAGATGGGGTGAGTAACCGGTCCGCTGAAGCGGACCCTACGATACTGCGTTCATCCGCTGCTCCTTCATGAGAATTCGTGAAGATTCGTGGGCCTCCCTTCTCCAACTGGCTTGCGGGCCAACGCTCGTCCCCGTTACACCGAGAAGACTCTCTCTATCGAGACGGCCCGCTCAACGGTGCCATCCTGGGAATCGTTGCCCGGTCCACCATTGCCATAGTCGATGCCCGGGCCGCCATGGAACCGATCCGGGCCGTAGCCGCCGTATAGATGGTCGTTGCCGTCTTCACCGTAGAGGTCGGCTCCGCCGCCGAACGTCTGGACTCTATCGTTGCCAGCGCCACCATGCAGGATATCCACGCCGCGGCCGATCAAAACGTCGTTTCCATCATCACCAGCCAGGTAGTTTTCGCCCCGGCCAGCGATCAGCTGGTCGTTGCCGGCTCCGCCATGCAAGTTGGTTTCCGTGGCTTCGCTCATCAGCGTGTCATTGCCATCGCCGCCGGAGAAAGCATCTTTATAGCCAGCACGGCCGATCAATGTGTCGTTCCCTGAGCCGCCGTCCACCCTGAAGACCAGCGCATACGCGTTGATGGTGCCGCTGCGGAGGACGCGATCGTTGCCGCCGAACGTCGATGCCCGCATGGCCAGGAGGTCGTTTGCCGGAAACACCTGTCCAACGCCGTGGGGTTTGCCATTCACGTAATGATCGACCACCACGGTATCGCCGTGGCCGGTCACCCGGATATCGTCGTTTTCCTCAGTCCCCGTGATGGAGAGAATTGGCGCGTGAACTCCTCCCTCCAACACGGCATCCATCAGCGCCCGACTTTCCAATGTCTCAATCATAGTGCACCTCCTCCTCCCACATGTAGCTGCAGATGTGATGGCTTGCCCGAATGCAGGAAGTGCAGGTTTCGCACCCCGCAAGGGGCACGCCATTGTCCATTGTACATACAGCCCCAACCCTGTCCCCGTGCCTTGCTGCAAATCCTCAAAAAGCCCGGAAAATGCGATAGCAGACGAACAGGATCCGCATCTTTGTTGCATGGAGGATCGATATCTACAAGCGGCGACCAAGCCCGAGAGGCTTGGATGGGCGATGTACTGCGATCGCAAAAGATCACCCCTGCGGCACGCGCGGTGGGGTGGCGTGTTGGGGGTGGGTTGGCGGTTGCTGAGGGACCTCTGCAACACCTCCTGCAGACCGGGCTGGGCACACTGGAGACCACCGTGGAACCACCGGGAGCACACCGGGAACCACCCCTGCGAAGGCGGGAAGATGTGGAGGGGAATGAAGTTGCGAATTTGCGATGCGGCGAATGCGTGAATTTGAAATGCGTGGATGTGAGAAGGGCGAGAGAATGGCGCAGCGGGAGCGCTGGTGAGCAGGGTGAGGGCCAGAAACGCGACGAGCCAAGGGCGCATAGTATCACCTCCCTATACACGGGGGCGTTGCGCAAAAAGGGGGTTTATTGCGCAACGAATTTGGGAGGAAATGCGGTTTTTCTGGGGAAAATGGGGAAAAGAGTTTTGGATTTTTGACGGAATCGCAACGCAAGCGGCGAGTGGGCGGGGTTGGAGTGCGCGAAACGGCAAGCGAGTATGGGGGCGGAGGGCGAAGGGAGGATCACCACACTTAATTGACAATTGAAGGGGGACCCAGGGGTAAATCCCTGGGCTTGGAGACGTGGGAGGTCGGTTGCGCGGAACCCTCACCCCGACCCTCTCCCGGAGTACCGGGCGAGGGAGAGAGGGGGCAGAGGGAAGAGGGCGAACACAAGGTTCGCCCCTATGGTACGAGGCGAGGGAGAAAGGGCAGAGGGGGACACAGAATCGGGAATTGCTGTAAGTGTTGGTTGACTCACACCGTCGCAATCACCCGGGGCGTCAGGAAGATCAGGTGGGTCGTATGCACCTTTCGGCCTGTGATCTGTTCGATGGCCTCGCGGTACAGATCGACCTGGGGTCGGTAGGAATCGACGCGGTAGCGGATGAACTGTTTGGGCACATCGTCGGTCTTGTAGTCCATCAAAACGAACCCATTTTCGTCGGCCAGGAGCAGGTCGATTCGGCCACGGATCATGACCTGGTCCAAGGGTTCATTGCTGTTGGCGGCGATGAGTCGATCCGGGGGCAGGGCGTAGTTGAGGGGGAGTTCGCGGTAGATCGATTCGGGGTGGGAGCGGAGCTGCTGGCCGAGGGGGGTTTCGAGGAACCAGCGGATGGCGGAGAGATCCACCGCCTGGGCTTCGGCGGGTTTCATCAGGTGGCGTTGCAGCAAAGCGTTCAATTGGTCCTGCAGGTCAGAGTCGGTGCATGGCCGGGTGAAGTCCAGGTGTTCCATGAACAGGTGGACGGCGGTGCCGCGGTCGGCGGGGGAGAGGGGCTGATCGTCCAGGAGACAGCGGGGGTCGGGGAGGGTGGAGGGGACGCGGGGATCCGGGTCTTCGCTACGCTCAGAACCCGGCGTGGTGGGAGATGGGGCGGACGAATCCGTGGGGGGGTGAGGCAGAGCTCGCGAAGGCGCGAAGTCGCGAAGAACTCGCGAAGGATCATTCATATCTGGCTCTGCCTTCGCGAGCTCGGTATGCGTGTCCTTATGGGTCCAGGCCGTTACGGGCATGGAGGCGTGGAGGGTGGTGAAGGGGCGGTGGGGGTAGGTGCGGGTGAGGCGATCGATCACCTGGCGGGCGATGGGATCGTCGGCGGGGGC
>JBLNDH010000286.1:0-4028 GCA_050261455.1 Bacillota bacterium | reverse complement strand
AGGCCTTCTCGCTTTCACCCCCCGTTCAGAGCACTACCTCCCCCTCATGGGCCTCGTTCTGGACCTCCTCGCCGCCGCCCACTGGAGCCTGTCCGCCGCCGCTAAACCCCTCACCGTTACCACCGCCACCCTCGCCAAATTCCTCGAACGCGACCGCCACCTCTGGGCCAAGGTCAACCAGATGCGCCAATCGACCGGCCTCAAAACCCTCACCCCCACCCACCCCTAACCCCCACGCCCCCAAGAGCCTGCTTCCGCCCCTAAAGCCCACGACGCCGCCGTGGGGAATTTAAGATTTTCAAAAACCCCTCCCAACCCCCCGGGAACTCGTCCCCTGGGTTTTCTCTCCCATCCACCTGCCTCTTCTATGCCGACCATGTCCCCAAGTCTCCAAGCCCAGGGATTTACCCCCTGGGACCCTCCGTCCCTCTCCTCTCCTTCGCCGAACATACCTGCCCATCCGTGAAACCACGGGATTCATCCCGGGCTTGGAGGGCACTAAAACGGGGAAGATAAGGATCAGACGGCGAGGTCTTCTTGCCGCAGGTCCTTGCGAAGCCCTCGGATGTCGAGCAGCAGCTCCTTGCGGAGAACGTACCGGATCACGGTCGCGAACGAAAAAGAGAGAAGGAAGATCTCCCCGGCACGCGGCTGCAGGAGGCGTGAGGCGAGCCAAAGGGCGCTCAGCGCACAGGCGACCCACTCAGCCAGCGAGATCAGCAGAAAATCCCGCCACGGGTGAGCCCGCAGGATAAACTCCCGCTGCGTCCGGCAATATCGCAGGTGAAACAAAGCGGTGATCAGCAGGGCCAGGGGATACGACGCAATCGCGGCCGACGCCGCACCCACCCCGGCGAGAAGCAGCAAGACGAAGAGGATTGCAGCCCCAACCCACGAACACCCCAAAGCGATGAGAAACTTGGCGATCGGAGAGACGCGGGGGTAGCAGAAATCGTAAAGCCGGCTGAGATGTTCCATGTAGCGGAACTGCTCGCGGAAGGTGAGCTTCGATTGACCATGCAGGCGGGCGCCGAAAAAAATGGGGATTTCCCGAACGGCGCGGAGGGGACATTTGCAGAGCAGTTCCAGCCCGATCTTGTAGCCCAGAGGCGTGAGTCGTTGGGCGCCCAGGTAGGAGGATCGGCGGATGGCAAAGAAGCCGGACATCGGGTCATGGACGTGACCGATGATCGGCCGGGCAAAGAGCGTGGCGAGCCGCGAGAGCAGCCGCCGGGGAAGGGTAAAACGGTCGGCCATCTCACCGCCGGGTACGTAGCGCGAGCCGAGGACGAAGTCGGCCTGATCGGATTGGAGGGGGGCGAGAAGGTCGGGCAGTTTCTCCGGAGGATGTTGCAGATCGGCGTCCATGACGACCAGATACTCCCCCTGGGCCTGGGCGATGCCGTGCAGCACAGCGCCGCTAAGGCCGTTGGCGGGATGGGTGCGGACGATAAGCTTGAGCGGATATTGTTGGGACAACCGATCGCAAACTTCTGGGGTGTTATCACGGCTGCCGTCGTCGATAACAAGGACTTCGTAGGGGCGGTCCGCAAGGGCGGCGGCAATGCGGGGCAGAATCAGCGGCAGATTCTCGCCCTCGTTGAGGGTGGGAAGGATCACGGTGACCTGGGGTGTAGACATGGGTGGTAACTATGGCATGTTGGCGACGGAATTTCCACATATATAAGGGATCAAACGGGCGGCTGGAACGTCTAAACGAACCACAAAGAGCACACCCGCCATTCCGAGGCGGCCCAGGAGCGAGGGCGTATGGCCGATGCCATTATCAGAACGGAGAACTTGGGGAAGGTATACCGCGCCAAGGGGGGCAAGGTGGTGGCGGTGGAGAATCTGAATTTGCGGGTGACCGCTGGCGAGATCTTTGGGCTCCTGGGTCCAAATGGGGCGGGAAAGACCACCACCGTGCGGATGCTGTGTGGGTTACTTCGGCCAACGCACGGTAGGGCGTATGTGGATGGGTTGTCGGTAACGGAAGAGCCGGATGAGGTGAGGAGACGGATCGGCCTCGTGCCGGAAGATGCGGGGGATCATGGCAATCTGACGTTGATGGAGGAGTTGGAGTACCACGGGGCGATGTATGGGCTGAAACCAGCAATGGTGCGGGAGAGGAGCACGCCGCTGATCGCAAAGCTGGGCCTGGCGGATCGCGCGAATCATCGCCTCAAAACCTACTCCAAGGGCATGCGCCGCAAGTGCCATTTGATCCGCGCCCTATTGCACGAGCCTCGGGTCCTCCTGCTCGATGAGCCAACGGCCGGGTTGGACCCAGCCGTGGTGGAAGAGGTGTGGGATCTATTCAAAACGCTGGCCGCCGAGCGGCAGGTAACCGTCATCCTGTGTTCGCATCACCTGGAGGAAGTCGAGAAGTTGTGCGATCACGTGGCGATCCTGAAGCGGCATCTGCTGGCGGAGGGATCCCTTTCCGAGTTGAGCGGGGAGAATCGCCATTGCCGGGTGGAGTTGGCGCACGAGGCGGCGCCGTTTGCCGAGGGGGTTCGCGCGTTGGCAGGCGTGCAGGAAGCGGCGGTGCATGGCCAAATGATGCGCCTCCGCGTGGGGCACGAAGCTCGCCAGATCATTCCACAGGTGATCCGCTATCTGGTGGAACAAGGGGCGGAGGTGGTGGAAGTGACGCGGGATGGCCAAGATCTACGCACCTTATACAAAGGAATCATTGCCAATCACCTGGACCAGGGGGAGGAAAACGCATGAAGAACCATCGGCTGGTGCTGCGGGCGATGATCGTGAAGGAACTCCGGACAACCCTGCGCGAGCGGCAGCAGGCGTGGGGCTTTGCCATCACTTTGCTGGTGCTGGGTTTCATGTCCATCGTGCTTACGCAGAAGCTGCAGCCCGCGGCACGAGCGATCAGAATGCGCGACGTGGCGACATCGACGGCACCGACGCAGCCGGCGACGAGGCCCTCTGTTACCCAAACCCTCTCTCAGCTCCCTTGGGGGTATGTGGACCCGGCGGTCATCCGGTGGATATGCATTGGCTTCGGGACAGCAGTGAGCCTGCTTTTTGCAATGGGCTATGTGATATCGGCGACGCTCGCGTCGTTTGCCGGGGAGAAAGACACAAAGACCCTGGAAATCCTGCTGGCCTCGCCGATCACTGACACGAATCTCTTTGTCACCAAGTGCCTGAGCGTGCTGCTGCCGACCTGCGTGATCGGCTACCTCATGCTGCTTATACCGGCAGGGCTCAGCCTCGTGCTGCTTCGCCGCGAATTCGCACAGGTGCCGATCCATGTGCCTTTCCACGTGCTGGTCCTCAGCCTGCCGATCATCCTGCTGATCGAGGCCTCCCTGGTGGCGATCGGGGCCGCCATCTCGGCCAAGGCGGAAACGCTGAAGGGGGCGAGCCAGGTATTTGGCGGCGTCTGTTTTGTGATCTTTTTCGGTACCGCGTATGGCCTGCCCGTCCTGATCACTTTCACGGGCCTACGCAACCCGGTGATCGCACTGGGCAAGGCGTGGATCACCATGCCGTTTGTCGCCCAGTACGCAATTCTCCTGGCCGCCCTGAGCGCTGTAGCCCTGCTGTTCTTCCTAATCGGCCGATCGCTCTTCCGCCGCGATCGCTTACTGGCCTGAATAAATCCTCCGAAGACCGAAAATGCTCGACTGCATCCAAGCCCAGGGATTCATCCCTGGGTCCCCCTTCAATTGCCAATTGATAATTGTCAATTTTCAATTGTCAATTAAGCGCTGCCCGCCTCTTTCGCCGTATCGCCTCCAATACGCTTGCGGTTTCGCGGATCCAATTGCGTTCCTCCGCCAATTCCCCAATCTGGGAAGTCTGTGCCCCCATCCCTTCGTTCCCTCTCCGCATACGAAGATTCCTGCTGCCACCGCACCATCCCTCCATCCCTTCCTCCCCTTGTCCCTCCCTCCGTGCCTTCGTGCCTCCGTCCCTTTTGTGGTTGCCGCTTACCCCCGCGCTGCGTTCATCTGCGTCAATCCCCCCCTCATCCCGCCGCCTTCTCCCCCCCTCCGCTCCCC
>JBLNDH010000285.1:0-2556 GCA_050261455.1 Bacillota bacterium | reverse complement strand
GATTGGGCTAAGGGGGTTGAGAGTTCGGCGGGGAGTGAGGCTGTAGTCATGGCTTGCTCCGGAAGAGGGTGAATTGTTTTGGCCCAATTGGGACGGTGACAATTTACTGAAGAGGCGAGGTGGGGGCAAATGGATGAGGCAGGGCCGGGTGCGGGGTCAATCGGAACGATGAAACCCGGATGGCGGATCAATGACGAATGGTGCAAAGCCCCAATAACGGTCGGCGTGTGAAGAAAGTCGCACTTTTTTCTGATCCTCGCAGGTGTGAGGAGCGTAATAAGAGTCGTGTATTTGAGGTTCTCAGATGGGCACAAGTACACCGGTGGCCTGCAGATGCGGATCTGGCGGGTTGCTGTGGTCCCGGGAAGGCGTTCCCGGGAGGTAGAGCCCGGCGGCGGGCAGTAGAGGGATAAACTAAGGCCGGTTGTCCCAGTGGCGACGTAAGTCGTTCCTAAGAGCTTGTTTTCAAACGAGTTCAGACCGGCCGACAGTCACCCTTGAAATCAATCCCGCGGCGGTTGGGCGAGGCTTGGGTCCAGTGAGGAGGCAGAAATGCCGGCTGGTCCCTATGTAAAGGAGGTGATCCGTGACCCATTATGACTGTAGGTGCGAGCTGCTGTAGAGCAGCTTTCGCGGGTGAGAGTCCCGCGATGCACGCAGTTGCTTCGGCAGCTCAGATGGGGATGGGCTTCAAAGTTGGAGTTCGTCCCATAGCAGGAGGCACAACTGCTGAGCCCGAGCCCGGTTGGACTCGGGCTCTTTTTTTAAGAGATAAAGACGTATTTGCCTGTGAATAAATCTGCAGTTGGTGCCGAAATGAACGTTCCCGCTGGCCGATGAATGGAATAGACTTGGGCCGGAATGGCAGGCGTACTCAGGCACGTTCCTGGAGGAACGGGCTTGACGCTCGGACGAGGGACGTTAAATTATTCCCCCTTCATCGCCTAACCAGAGTGGGCGGATGTGAAGGTCTAACAAGGAGCGGCCGTGAAGATAGAGCCTCAGTAGTGGCTCATGCTGACCGAAGCCCTGCATGGTCAGTGTGAGTCGATCATGCATGTAGGCGGGAGTTAAAGGCTCCCGGAGCTTCGGCAAGCGACATCGAAGCTCGCCCATTACCAAGATGGGCAATGACCCGCAGGGGCCGAACCCTTGGAAGAAAATGGCAACCAAGGGGACGGCAGTCGCAAGTGAGACGATTGCCGGAAAAGGTCTTTAGCGGGTTTTGTGTTTTATGTGAGTCTTAAAGCCCCGGGTGGAACAGTCCTCGCAACACGCGGGAGCTGAACGGGGCGTCAATACAGACGAGCATTTAGGAATGTGAGGGCGACGGGTCCGTCGCCGCCAGACAGAAGAGAGTAGGACGTATGGCACGGGATATTACGAAGATTCGCAATATCGGTATTGCGGCGCACATTGATGCAGGGAAAACGACGGTATCGGAGCGCATCCTGTATTACACCGGGAAGATCCACAAGATGGGCGAGGTGCATGAAGGCACCGCGACGATGGACTTTCTGGAAGAAGAGCAGCAGCGAGGCATCACGATCCAGTCGGCGGCAACGACCTGTCCGTGGAACCGCTTCGGCGAGCGCTACACGATCAACCTGATCGATACGCCGGGCCACGTGGACTTTACGGCCGAGGTTGAACGCAGCATGCGCGTGTTGGATGGGGCGGTGGCGGTGTTCGACGGCAAGGAAGGCGTCGAGGCGCAATCGGAGACGGTGTGGCGTCAGGCGACCAAGTACAACGTGCCGCGTGTCTGCTTCATCAACAAGATGGACAAGCTGGGAGCGAACTTCGAGTTCAGCTTCAACAGCATTCGCGAGCGGCTGGGCGTGCCGGCGGTGGCAGTGCAGATCTCGATCGGGCAGAGCAACACGTTCCAAGGGATCATCGACGTGATCCGAGGCGTGGCGATCTACTACAAGGTCAACGATGACAACGATCGTGGCGATACCCAGATCGAGAAACCGATTCCGGAAGAAGAACGGGAGCGGTACGAGCGGTATCGTCATGAGTTGATCGAGCGAGTGGCCGAAACGGATGATGCGCTGACCGAGAAATACCTGTCGGGCCAGGAGCTCACGGAAGAAGAGATTCGGACGGCGTTGCGGAAGGCAACGATCAGCTTCAAGCTGTTCCCGGTGTTCTGCGGGTCGGCGCTGAAGTATGTCGGCGTACAGCGGCTACTGGACGGCGTAGTGGATTACCTGCCGAGCCCGGCGGATCTGCCGCCGGTGAAGGGGACGGATCCGCAGGATGACACGAAGGTGATCGAGCGGCATCCGAATCCGGAAGAGCCGTTCGTGGGGTTGATTTTCAAGATCGTCAGCGATCAGCATGGGGATTTGACGTACGTGCGTGTGTACAGCGGCAAGCTGGAACGTGGCGTGCGTATCCTGAACGCGAATCGGAACCGGAAAGAGAACATCTCGCGTATGTTCCAGATGAACGCGGATCAGCGGCTTCCGCTGGAAGTTGCTGAGCCCGGCGACATCATCGCGGTGATCGGGATCAAGGATCCGCTCACGGGCGATACGCTGTGCGATC
>JBLNDH010000284.1:0-6043 GCA_050261455.1 Bacillota bacterium | reverse complement strand
CCTTAGCCCCAATGGGGCGAAAGAACTGCCCCTGCCTCAATGATGCATAATGTTCCTCTTGCCCATGGGCGACCGTGGCATTGGGCGGCCCGCCCATGCAGCCCCATCCGTGCTCCTCCCCTTTGCCACACCCTTCCCCATCACTGCAACCCATCTGTGTCCCTCTGTGCCTTATTCGTGGCAATAAAACGGAGCATGGGCATCTTGCCCGTGCGCGTCCTATCCGCATCCCTCCGCGTCTTCTCCCTCATTTGTGACGATTTGTGAAGATTTGTGGATAATCCCCCTCCCTCCGCTTACACTTGCCCCAAACGTTCCGGCAACCAACTCAAGAGGACATCGCGATGCGCAACCCATTTCTAACCCTCATCGCTCTGCTCTGCCTGACAGCATCATCCCTCGCCGCCGACCCCTCCGCCACGCTGATCGACGTTCGCCGCATCTGGGATGCCGCCCCCCACAACGCCTTCACCGACCTGATTCGTTTCGGCGACCAGTGGCTCTGCACCTTCCGCGAAGGCACCGGCCATGTCCCCGGCCGTGACGGCGTCATCCGCGTCCTCCGCAGCGACGACGGCGCCAAATGGGAAAGCGCCGCCGTGCTCACCGAAGCCGGCATCGACCTGCGCGATCCGAAACTCAGCATCGCCCCCGACGGCCGCCTCATGCTCCTCATGGGCGGCTCGGTCTACGGCGGCGCCGAAGGTCAGCGCAAACTGCTCAATGCCCATACTCGCGTCAGTTTTTCCAAGGATGCCAAAACCTGGACCGCGCCCCAGCCCGTCAGCCTCCCCGATCGCGAGTGGCTCTGGCGCGTCACCTGGCTCGACGAGGTCGGCTACGGTGTCGCCTACAGTCATGGCGTTGCGGATAAGGATTTCCTCGTGCACCTCTGGCGCACCCGCGATGGTGTGAATTACGAGCGCGTGGCACAGCTCAAGCCCCCGTGCTGGGCCAATGAGACCACCCTTCGCTTCCTGCCCGATCGCACGATGCTCGCCCTGGTGCGTGGCGAGCAACCCGACCGCCACGCTTTCCTGGGAACCAGCCTGCCCCCTTACACCCAATGGACCTGGGTTGATACCGGCCGCGCCGCGCAAGGTCCCAACTTCCTCCGCCTCCCCGACAGCCGCCTCATCTACGCCGGCCGCGACTTCGCCAACGGCGCCCGCACCGTCGTCGGCGAGCTGCGCGACAACCGCTGCCTCCCCCTCCTCACCCTCCCCAGCGGCGGCGACTGCTCCTACCCCGGACTCGTCTGGCACGAAAACACCCTCTGGGTCAGCTACTACTCCTCCCACGAAGCCAAAACCGCGATTTATCTCGCCCGCCTCCGCCTCCCCACCCCCGAAACATCGCCAGTTCGCCAAAACTAACCCCCCGTCCTTTTTCCGCTCCCACGCCGGGTGCTTCGCTCCGCGAACCCCCGGATCCCCGCGCCCATTTCCCCCCTCCCCCCTCCGTCGCAACAAACCGCAGCCCGGCCATCCCGCCCATGCAATCCAACGTGGCATGGGCGGCTCGCCCATGCAGATCCATCAGTGCTTCTCACCTCCGCCGAGTCCCCTTCCATCCAGAACACTCATCGGTGTCCATCTGTGCCCCATCGGTGGCAAAGGAAAACGTAGCACGGGCATCTTGCCCGTGCGCGTCCTATCTGCGTTGATCCGCGTTAATCTGCGGCCAGACAAAACGAAAGGGCAGAAAAGGTGGTCGAAGATATTTAGACATTTGCCTAGCAAATGGGCTTTGACCCCTTGGACTTATTGGCCTAGCAACTGTTCTTTAATCACTTTTCCTTACTGCCCATTTGCCTAGCAAATATGCTTTGACCCCTTTTCCTCCCCAGTGTCTGGCGTAAAGCTGACTGGCGTTCTTACAGATCTCTATGACTTCGATTTTGATGCACCTTGGCCGGCAAATGTGGCCGCACTGGTTCAGGCGGGCTACGATGGCGTTGCTCGCAAGGCAGGACACGTATTCAAAGTCGAAGTGCAGTTCAATGACTGGATAACGTATGTCTGTCCGCTATAGGGAAACATGGGCGAGAGCACTATGAGACCATCGAAGCAGATTGGCGAACCCTCAGCCGCGTTGGAGAAGCTCGCCTATCAAAGCCATCAATCGTGTTTGCGGCTAAGCATCTTGGCTGTTATTGCTTTGGCATGTGCAGTGAGTACATGTCCTTGTGTTATTGCGATATTCGTACGCGAGGTAGAACGGGCGATGTCGGTCCGGATGTCATCATCCACACCGACGTTGCGTTTTCTGGCACCAGCCATCGGCTCGCTGATTGTCAGCTCTTGTTCAATTGTGCGTATAAAGTTATCTGGCGGTCGGTTGTGGGGCCTGCCATTTGCGATAGCGGGACTGATCATGAGTACTCTGTGGATTATTGCGTACATGGCGATAACCTCCGCTACTCAGGGCATCCGGTTTGGCCCTGGGGACTAGCTGGAGCAACAACTAAGAAAGCAAAAGGGGGTAAAGCTGCTCTGTCTCGAGGGCGGAAAAGGGGTCAGGCGGAAAAGGGGTCAAAGCATATTTAGGCATTTGCCTCGCAAATATGCTTTGACCCCTTTTCCTCACTTGACCCCTTTTCCTCACCCACGTTGTCCAACGTGGGCATGAGATGCGCGCGAGATGTGAACTGGGTAAAAAGCATCGTGAGAAGTTTCTCGGATTCGGATGCCGGGAGAGTGAACTTGTTGAGGACAATCCGAGCTTGGCCACGGCTGCGCTGTAGAGCCTCTTTGAAAGTGGGCCACACACACCCATTCTGACAGAATACGTCGTCCGCTCTCGCCTGAAATGAAAATAGGCCGCTCTGAGCGTGCAAATACTCGTGCTTTCCTCTTGGGATCTTGACCCAATTGATCCCACTAGAGGCTTGCACCGCGTATTCGGATACGGCCCAGACGCAAATGTCCTCTGACGTTCGATACTTGACATGTTTAGCGCCATCAGCAGCAAAGAAGGCAGCAACGTAGGGGTTGCAAGTCCAGTCAAGAAAACGAGTCGGAATTCCATGGTGCTGCGCGAACGCAAAGGGATAAGGTATGAAGAGCTTCAGTTCGTAAGGGACGCCTAAATAGAAGGAACCACTCCTGTGCTTCACGCATTCAATAATGCCCTTAAGACCGAGCACTTCCTCAGCCCCGGGGATGGTCAGGCCCAGTTGGTCGGCTACGTCACAGAACTGGCGGACCGCGTACACCTCTGCAACAATCTGAAGGTTGCATTCAACGGTCCTCTTGTGGTCATCCTCGTCCACACAAGGCGCCGCGAACTCAACATCTCGCGTTCTTAGCCAATCAATTAGCGGCTTTAGTTTTTCTTGACCATCGGCCCTCCAAGCCGAGGGCTTCAGTTCCCAATCTGCATCGGCGTGCCCTCTACAGAGCCAAGGGCTGGTGAAATCAGGTGGCTTGCCCTGCCCCTCCAACAACTCACGACGGAGTGCATTCAGGAATTCGGATGCCGACTTCGTTGGAAAGGGTTTGACTTCGACAGTTGCATTATTGGATAACATATTCGTATTGTTGCGTTTGCTGGAATCAGATACAAGGCATTAGAGTACGGGTGTGAGACGAAGCGTTGGAGGCGGAAAAGGTGACGCAAAGCGGAAAAGGGGTCAAAGCATATTTAGGCGTTTGCCTAGCAAATATGCTTTGCCCCCTTTTCCTCACGCTTTGACCCCTTTTCCTCACCCCCGGTATGCTCCCAGTGCACCCCCGGCCTACTTCCAGACGCTCCTCAGCCCATACACTTTCAGCGACACCACGCGCACATTCCCCCCATTGCAGTACATCTCCAATCCCTTCTCCTCCGGCTTTGGCACGAAGCAACTGGTGAGCGAAACCTTCCCCTCATTCCCAAACACCTCCAGGCTGGCCCGATCCACCAGCACCTGCACCCTCAGCCGTCCGTCCTTTACCTCCAATGGGCCCGCCGCCCCCAGTGCCTCGAGCTTCTTCTCCTTTACCCGGTACGCCACCTTTTCCCCGCGAATCTTGAACCCGAATTCCGTCGCCTCCCCGAGCTCCACCTCCGCGCGAATATCCCACAGCTCCCCGCCGAGTCCCTTCAGCAGATTCTCGCCCGGCCGCAGCGTCTCCTGGCTCCAACGGTGCTCCTGGCCATGCAGCGTCTCGATCTCCTTGACCGGCTGCCGCGTCATCCGAATCCCCTCCGGGAAGGTCCGCAGCTTCAATTCACACGGGAACCCCATCTGCTGATTGAATGGCATCCCCGGATACTTCCCGCCCCGCATCCACGAGACCTGAATCCGTCGCCCATCCGCTTCCGGAATGTCGCTATAGGTCTGCACGGCGTAGAAATTCTTCCCGAAATCCACCTGCTGCACGCCGCCCTCGGAAGTGAACTTGCTGCCATCAAAGCTCCCCACCAGGTATCGCCCATTGGCCGCCGTCCAAACCCACCGGATGTTGTCCGCCTTCCCATCCACCGCCATCGGGAAGAAATCCGGGCATTCATCGCACCCCGGCACATTCATCTTGTGCAGCAGCGTCCACTCTTTCAGATCCGGCGACGAGAAAAACGCAAAATCATTCCCATCCAGATACAGCGCCATGATCCACTTCTTGGATGGCTCATGCCAAATCACCTTCGGATCGCGATTGCCGCCCACGATGTGCTTCAAAACCGGATTCTTCTCGTACTTGGTCCACGTCCGTCCCCGGTCATTGCTGTAGGCAATGCACTGGGTAAACGGCTGTCCCTTGGATTCCTCCGACGTTCCACCCGCCGCCGTGTAAATCGCCATCAGCGTCTTTTCATTCCCCTTCTGAAACCCCGCCGTGTTGTTCCAATCCACCACCGCCGATCCGGAGAACATCGTCCCCAGCTTGTCCGGCAGCAGCGCATGCTCCATCTGCTGCCAATGCACCAGATCCCGGCTAATGGCATGCCCCCAAGTCATATTCCCCCACTCAATGCCGGCTGGGTTGTGCTGGAAGAACAGGTGATACTCCCCCTGGTAGAAAAGCAAGCCATTCGGATCGTTCAGCCAATTCTTCTTCGCACTGAAATGGAACTGTGGCCGGTACATTTCCTGGTAAAGCTGGCCTGCCGGGGCTTGTTGGCCCCAAGCGATCAGCCCATTTCCCAATGCCATGGCCAACGCCAGCAGCCAAACCCTCATCATGCCCAGCTCCTTTCCCAAGTAGTGCCGACCGACGATATTTCCCAGATTACCGAACGCCGCCAACCATATCACGAACCTTCCCTCGCACAATGGCAAAGGAACCTTGCTTTCATGCCTTCGCCCGATTGACAAATGGCCTCTCCTTTACAAGAATACTCCTCCCGCTGTGCAAACGGCGGCTGAGCACCTTTAGCTCAATTGGATAGAGCGACGGCCTACGGAGCCGTAGGTTGTAGGTTCGAGTCCTACAAGGTGCATTTTCATAAGCCCTCGTGAGTTAAAAACTTACGAGGGTTTTCTTTGCGCCAAAAGGTCGGCGTACCAACTTTTCCTGTCCCTAAATCAGAATTCCGGTCTAGCTCACCATTTCTCGCCCAAGATTTTTCCTGCGGGCATGATGGGTAGAAGAAAACATGAATTCCTGATTAGGAATGGTCGAGAGCACCGGACGACCTTCCTTCGTTGCGGGTGCAGGGCCGTGGCCAAATCGAGTGCTCTCATAATGAATCTGCTGCCCGCCATGGACTTGGACGGCCCGATGACGAGGTGTCCGGCTAGGAGCTGAACCGATGCATTCGAGAGCTGACAGCAGAAGTCTGTTTGGAGTGTACTTATGCCGAGTCCGAATCAATTGTACTTGGTACCCCGCCGGTGAACGGTGCACGATGGGCACACGCACACGCGGCCATCTTCGTCCAGGGCAAGGCAATTCAGTGTTCTCGAGGGCTTACCATCAGCGGCTTCTTGAAGGGCTTTGAGCACCTGAGCCGGGTCAAGCTCTCCATCCGATCCGCCTGCCGTCAGGCTCGCGGTCTTTTACCGTCCGTAGTAGAAGTACAGTCCGCCGTTCGGATATCCATAGTAGTACGGGTAGCT
>JBLNDH010000283.1:0-11078 GCA_050261455.1 Bacillota bacterium | reverse complement strand
TCGGGGGAGAGGGGGCAGGAGGAAAGAAGAGGGCGAACACAAGGTTCGGCCCTACGGGAGGAGCGGGCGAGGGACTTGGCGGGCTCGATTCGGGGACCGTTGCGGCTACAATTGACGGTTTGTTTGCTGGAGTACGGATCAGCATGGCCGAAAAGATGGGAGCCGGGAACCCGGTGGAACAAGCGAAGTGCAGTAAGGCGCGTGCCGCCGAGCAGGCCGTCCCGGCGCGGCTGTGGAGTCTTGGAGATTACTTCTGGTTTATCTTTAAGAACGTGCTGGGGGCGATCCTCATCTTGATCGCGTTTCCGGTGGGTTTTGCGGTGCCGGGGCCGGGGGGCTTGCCGCTGTTTGTGATCGGGTTTGCGTTGGTCAGTTTCCCGGGCAAGCGGAAGTTGACCGCGAGGGTTCTGCGTGGGATTCCGGTGCGTCCGGAGAGCCGGGCGTATCGGAGGACGGTCGCGGCGGTGGCGTTGCTGTTGCCGGCGGGGGTCATCAGTTGGTTATTCAATAAATGGTGGCCCTTCTTCGATGAGGACACGCCGAAGACGTTGCTGCTGACGCTTTCCTATCTGAGCAGCGTGACGTTCATCTGGATATTCGGATTGAAGGGGATCCACATCATCAACCTGGGGCTGTACTGGGTTGCCAAAGCGAGGCGGCGGGTGAGGCCTTGGTTGCGGCGACATGGGTTGGATTTGTTGCCGCCGAGGCGGCGTTGGCGATTGCGGTATCCGGGGGTGCCTTCAGCACCGGATGAGGAAATCTTGGAGATTCACGAGCGGCATCAGCATCGGGCAAAGTACCTCTGGCAATGCACGAAGCCTTGGGTGATTCGGCTGACACGCGTGCTGGTCATCGTCGGCATTTTCTGGTGGATGCTGCGGCCGGTGTATCGTCAATGGGATGTGGTGGGTCCACAGATTTTGGCGATCGACTGGTGGATGTTCGCGGTGGCGGTGGGGATGTTTGCCGTCTTCCAGTTTGTCTTTCGATCGACGAGTTGGAGATGGATTCTGATCGGATTTGGACACCGGCTGCCTGTGCCCGCGGCCACGCGGATCTGGGCCATGTCGGAATTGGCGCGATACATGCCGGGCGTGATCTGGCAGGTGGTCGGGCGAGTGTACCTGAGCCGGCCGTATGGGGTCAGTGCAAGCATTTCGTCGGCCAGCCAGGTTTTGGAGCTGGTGATCTTCATGCTGGCGAACATCCTAGTGGCGTTGTCGGGGCTGCTGGGAGCGGGGATTCGTCGCATTCCCACGGAGCATCGGCACTGGATCTACATTGCGATGGGATTTGTGCCGCTGCTGCTGGTCCTGATTCATCCGAAGGTGTTCTATGGGCTTTTGAACTGGCTGATGGCCAAGTTCAAGAAGCCGCCGGTAGAACAGGCGCTGGGCAAACGCAAGCTGGCGGCGCTCTTGGGGTGGAACGTGCTGGGGCTCTTGTGGGAGAGCCTGGCGATCTGGATCTTGACGTACAGCGTGCTGGGGTTGCCGATCGGCAAGTGGTATGTGTTGGCCGGGGCGTACTGCCTGGCATGGACGATGGGGTTCTCCGTGGGCTTTCTCTCGCCGGGTGGAATTGGCGTGCGTGAGCTGGTCTTTGTGACCATGCTGCAGTTCATGCTGCCGGTGCAATGGGTGCATGCGCATTTTCCGGATCGGAGCGTGCTGTTGGCGCTGGCGGGCTTCCTGGGAGTGCTACTGCGACTGTGGGCGATGAGCGGGGAGCTGCTGATGGCGGGGATTGCGTATGTGGCGGACTATCGGGGGGCGATGGGGAAGGCCGATGCGCCGGGACGGGTGCCGCTGACGGGGCGGGTGCCGGGGGTGGAGTAAGGCGGCGTGCCCATTGCGAAGCGGCGGTAAAGATACCCAGGGATGAATCCCTGGGTTTTCTGTTGCCACCGATGAGTGTTCCTGGTGAAGCATCACAGCGGTTTTGATGGGGTGTAGAGGAGGGGCGTGGCGCGAAAACCCGCCGCTGGGGGGTGGCGCTATTGAGAACTAGATGATTCCTGTCCGTGAGAGCAGAGCTCGCGAAGCCGCTAAGACGCGAAGAGGACGCGAAGGAAGAAAGACTGGGGCAGACTTTGGATCCGTATAGCGATCGGGCAACAGCTTACCGGCTCGCTGCGAGGGGCTTCACCAGAGTGCGTGGGCGAGTGAGCCCATGCCACGGTCGCGCACGGGCAAGATGCCCGTGCTACGTTTTGGCCACGGATGGGGCACAGATAAGGCGTGGTAATGGGGGAGGGTTTGGCAAAAGGGGGAAGCACGGATGGGGCTGCATGGGCGAGTGAGCCCATGCCACGGGGGGCAGATCAACGCAGATTAAATGGGCATGGCGTGTACGTCTGAAATAAACGGCTTTCGGGATCGACAGACCGTTTGTGGCCGGTGGTCGGTCACAGAGGAATGCGGTCAATTAACGGAGAGCCGTCATGATCCTGAAGACAGCGAAATGGGTAGTGCTTGGTGGAGTGGGACTGGGTCTGGCCGGCAGCGCGATATTTGGGACGGATGCGGTCAGTTATTTCCGGACATCCGTAAAGTCGGTTCGCAGCACGGTTAAGGATTCGGTCCCGATGGAACTGGAATTGGCGCGGGCCAAGGACCTTTTGGATGACATCCTTCCGGAGATGCATGCCAACATCAAGATGATCGCGCAGCAGGAGGTGGAGATCGGAAATCTGAAGGGCGACATCGAGCAGAGCCGCAAGTCGTTGGCGGAGCAGGCGATGCGTGTGCAGAAGCTGCGGGATTGCCTGGCGACGTCGGCGGTTAGCTTTACATTTGGCGGATTGAACTACAGCCGCGAGGAGTTGAAGACGGACTTGGCGCATAAGTTTGATGCGTACAAGGAGGCCGAGCTGGTGTTGAACAGCAAGCAGCGGCTCTTGGAGAATCGGCAGAAGGCGTTGGCGGCGGGGGTGCAGGCGATCGAGCGGACCAAGTCGCAGAAGACGATGCTGGAGAACAAGATTGCGGCGCTCGAGGCGCAGTTCCGCGTGGTTCAGGCGGCGTCGACGAATTCCAATCTGGCGATCAACAACAGCAAGATTGCCCAGACGGAGAAGGTGATTGCCCAGATCAAGGAACGGCTGGATGTGGCGGAGCGGGTGCTGGCGCACGAGGCGAAGTTCACCAACACGATTCCGGTGGATGTGGTGAATGAGAAGGATCTGGTGATGGCGGTGGATGAGCACTTTGGTACGAAGACGGCTGCGGAGCCGAAGGCAGTGGAAGCGAAGCCGGAAATGCGGTCGGAGGAGAAGCCCAAGACGTTGACGCAGGCAGAGAAGGCGGAGTCCAACTGGTAGGACGCGAGGAGATCCGGGTCGTCGCTTGAAGCTCCGAACCCGGCGTGGGGCGGTCTACGAAGGTTTCCCCACGGCGATGCCGTGGGCTTTAGGACTGCGGGCTTTTGTTTCAGAGGGTGGTGTGTCATGATCCCCAATTGCACAACAGCCCCCGGCATGGAAGGCGGCGTGGGCCGCGGCTTGGCGGGGAGCCTGGATGAGTTGCGGCTACGGATGGTGCGGGATCTGGAACTGTTTCTGAGTTATGCTCTGACAGAGAAGGGGGAGGCGAGGCCGACGAGGATGGTGTCGCGTCTGCCGAAGGTGCCGGGCGAGCCCGTGGTGGTGTGTGTGCGTGAGAGGTAGGGTGTGAAATGGTGCTTTGTCCTTTGTCGGTCATGGCAGGTCTTATGCTGCAGATGAAAGAGGACGGAGGACCAGGGACAAAGTACCGGGGCTGATGAACGGAGCACAGCCGTGTTGATCCTGCGAATCAAACAAGCTGAGTGTGCTCTGGCCGATGGACGGCTGGACGAGGCGTTTGAGCTGGTCCGCGCCAAGGATGTGCGGGAGCATCGGCGAGGCCAGGATCTGGCGGGGCAGGTGGCGCGGGCGCTGGTGGCGCGGGGCCGAACGCACTTGGCCAGCGGGCAGCTCACGCTAGCCAGCGCGGATTGTGATAAGGCGGGGCAGCTCGGGGGGCATCTGCCGGAGATTGCCGAGCTGCGTGCGGCGGTGGTGGCTGAGATGATGGGCAAGCAGCAGGCCGAGCAGCGGCAGGCGCAGACGGTGGCGGTGGCGCATCGGCAGATTGAACAGGGGCAATTGTCACTGGGGCAGCGGCTGTTGGGGGGGATTCAGGATGCCAATGGCAAGGCGGCGGCGCTGCTGGAGGACATTGCGGCGCGGCGGGTGATGATCGATGCCATTGTCCAGAAGGCGGCGGCGGCGCTGGATCGGGATGACTGGGAAGCGGCAGTGGATGAGCTGGCCAGGGCGCGTCAGAACAACTTGACGGACTCGCGATTGCGTGAGGTGATTGCCAAAGCGACGCGGCTGCTGGGGGAGCGGATCGAAGGGGCGATCCAGGCGGGGCGATTGGACATGGCGGGGGCGTTGCATAAGCGGTTTTGTCGGATTGCAGAGTGGACGGTGGACAGCGAGCGGATTGGCCGGGTACTGGAGCAATGCCGGCAGGCGTGGAGATGCATTGCGCGGGGCCAGGTGCGTCAGGCGGAGCAGATCCTGAGGCGGCTGGCGGCGGTGGTGCCGGCGGCGGATTGGATTCAGTCGGCGCTGAAGAACCTGGAGGTGGCAGGGGAGGCGTTGGATCAACTGCAAAGTGGGCCGTTGGCTCTGCTGGAAGAGCAGGGCGGAGGTGAGGCGGTGACGCGTGTGCCGCAGGAGCCTGTGCAGCCGGTGAAACCGGTGCCGGTCATTCCCATTGCGCCGGTGGCCAGTCCTGCCGGGAGTCTGCCGGGGAAGTTTGTCATACAGGTCGATGGGGTGGGCAGTTACCTGGTGGTGCGGGGGGGGCGCGTGACGCTTGGGCCAATCAGCAGTTCGCCGGTGCCGGATGTGGGGTTTTTGATCGAGGCGCATACGCCGGCGATAATGGTGGAGCGGATTGAGGAAGACTACTTTCTGAAGACAAATGCAGGAGCGCCAGTGGGGGTGGGGCATGGTAGACTACTGGCCAATGGCGAGCGGATTGCGTTGTCGCCTCGATGTCGCATGAGCTTTCGCCTGCCCAGCGCGGCCAGTACGACGGCTCTGCTGGAGTTGCATAGCGCTCGGCTCTCGCGGGCGGATGTGCGCCACGTGATTCTGCTGGACCGGGAGATCATTTTCAGCGGTGGCCCGAGCGCTCACATCCGGGCCGATGAGCTGACTGAACCGGCGGTTCTGTTGGTGCGAGATGGCCGGTTGGTCTGTCAGACCAAGAACGAGATCACGATCGATGGGCGGCCGGCGGATCGTTCGGCAGCCATTCCGATCGGTTCGCATATTAGGGTAGGAGCGGTGACGTTCGTCGTCACTGGAGCCTGATGGACACTTCAATCGCGTCGTGTCGCAGGAGCATGGCGATGCGTGGCTTTCGATACAAACACGGGGATCGTCCCCTAGAGGGGTATACGATTCAGCGGGCGGCGGGCCGCGGCGGATTCGGGGAGGTGTATTACGCCGTCAGCGACAGCGGGCGTGAGGTGGCCTTGAAGGTGGTGCAAGGCTACGAGCAGATCGAGCTGCGCGGGGTGAGCCAGTGCATGAACCTGAAGAGTCCGCATCTGGTGACGATCTTTGATGTGAAGCACAACGAGGAGGGGGTGCCGTTTGTGATCATGGAGTTTGTGTCCGGGCCATCGCTGCGGCAGCTCTTGGATGAGTGCCCGCAGGGGCTGGGGGCGCAGAAGGCGGCGTTTTTCCTGCGAGAGATCGGCAAGGGGCTACAGTACCTGCACGATTGCGGGATCGTTCACCGCGATCTGAAGCCGGGGAATATCTTCTATGAAAATGGGTATGTGAAGATCGGGGATTATGGCCTGAGCAAGGCGATCAGCACGAGCCAGCACAGTGAGCAGACGGTGACGGTGGGAACGGTGCACTACATGGCGCCCGAGATCAGCATGGGCAAGTACGACAAGGCGATCGATATTTACGCCTTGGGCGCGATGTTGTTTGAGATGCTGACGGGGCAGGTGCCGTATTTGGGAGGGAGCCCGGGCGAGATCCTGATGAAGCACATGACAGCGGAGCCGAACCTGGCGGGGATTGAAGAGCCGTTTGCGACGGTAATCAAGAAGGCGATGCACCGGGATCCGGAGCAGCGGTATCAGAGTGTGCAGGAGATGGTGGAAGCGGTATTTGGCTCGGAGCAGGTGCAGCAGAGTGTGTCGTGTTTCTCGCCGGATAGTTTGACGATCGTAGCCGAGCGGGTGGCGAATCGAGTGGCGGTGGGGGGCGGGAGCGCGACGCCGCCGCCATTGCCGAAGAATCGAGCGGCGGTGGCGGAGGCGGGGGATGTTGCGGGTGACTGGGCCAACCGGTTTGGCCGGAATATGGAACAGTTTGGGGATCGGATGGAGCAGTGGGGGGAGCGGTTTGGGCGGCACATGGCGGATCTGGGGGCGCGACTGGGTGGGGCGCAGCCGGGACAGCGGACGGGCACGGGGGAGGCTTCGCCAGCGGGTGGGGATGCGCGGCGGGATCCGCTGACCAAGAAGCAGCGGAGCCTGCTGACGCTGAGCGTGATGGTGATCCTGGCGGGTGCGATGGGCGTATTTCATCCGAGCTTCGCGCGCCAGGGGGATATCTTTCCTGTGATTCTTTTGAGCTTCATTGCAATTGGTGGAGCGGCGACGGGGATTCTGTTGGCGGTGAGGCGTTTGGGGCCGCAATTGGTGCATGAGAGCCGCACGACGCGGCGGTTTGCCATCGGCGGATTGGCTTGCGCGGGGATGCTGTTGCTCAGCATGCCGATGTTCCTGACGGCGCCGGGGAACGTGCAGAGCCACCTATCGCACATGGTGATCCCGCTGCTGCTGGCGTTGTTTCTGACGGACTGGATTCAGTGCACTCTACCGGGCCGAGCGGAGCGGGTGTCATTCAAGCATGTGGTGCGGATTGCCGCGGTCGGGTTCGTGCTATCGCTGGTCTGCGAAGCCAGCCCGGAGCTGGCGATTGGCGTGTTGGCGGGGGTTTCGCTGGTGGTGCAGATCAAGTCGCCGTGGGATCCGATGGCGGCGCGGGAAGTTAAGGTGGCGACGGGGCAGGGGCTTGCGGCCGGGTTGGCTATGGGGATGCCGGATACGCCGCAAATGGGTGGCGCGGCGATTGGGGCGGTGTTGCCGCCGCCGCTGCCGGGGATGCGACCGGCGCCGGGCATCGCCAGGCGGCCGGTGGCGACGTGGGCTCGCATTCTCTGGCTGGTGTTTTTCCCGCGTACCCTGTCGATGGGGCTGATGCTGGTGATTACGGCGGGCGTAACGAACAGCTTCCATGACACGGACTTTGCACTGGCGGTGGGGTTTGGGGTGGGGTTGATAGGGTTGGCGCTGATCTGCCTGCGCAAGGCGGTGCAGTATACGTTTCCGGGGTGTTGGTCATACCTGGTCAATCCACTGCTGATGTGGGCGTTGGCGCAGACGATCCTGATTTCCGCATGCGTGCTGGGCAATACGCACCCGAACGCCGAGGAGACGGCTTTTGGGATTTTCTTCATCGTTTTTCCCGCGGTGATGCTGATCACGGTTGCGTTCATTCGCGGCAGGAGGACCCGGGCGGCCGAGACGATGTCGGCGGCAGCGGTTGCACCCGCGGCACCGGTGCCGTCGATGAGCATGGCGGGGGGTGAGGCGGTTGGGGTGGCGGCGATGCCGCCGGTGGTTTCACCGGGTGTGGTGGCGACGCTTCTGCCTGCGACGATGCCGTCGGGCATTTCTGTGGCGGTGGTGCTGACGCATTCTCGGAATTTTGTGCTGGCGAGCGTGGGTTGGGTGCTCTTGCTGGCGGCTTTTGTCCTGGGGCTGGGTGTGGCGGTGGATTTGCCGGGGATGATTGCCGCGGGGATTGTTGACCCGCGTCTGGCGGAGGATTTGAGCCGGGAAGCGCAGAAGATGCAGGTGGAGGATTGGCAGCGGCTGATGCGTACTTTGCTGGTGGTGTTCGTGGGCGTGGGGATGTTCCTCGCGATGGTGTTCTTCATGATGGCGCGGCGGACGGCGGGGGCGGGGCACATGATCCGCAGCATCATGGGCGTGTCGAGTGTGGTGATTGCGTTGGTATTGCTCTATGCGGGTTTGGCGGGCCATTGGGTGGCGGTTCCGGTGGGGCAGGGGCCGGGCATGCCGCCGGCGCCGGTGGATGTGATGGGGCCGATGGTGCCGCACGCGCCGATGATGGCACACGGGCCGGTTTCCGTGCCGGCTTCGGTGGATGCGTTCTTCAATCAAGCTCAGGGTGTTCCGGTGTTTTTCGCGGCGGTGGTCATGATCCTGGCGATGGTTTTCCTGCTCTGGCCGGCCGGGCGCAATCCGGTGGCGGTTAGGAGGTAGTCGCACAGATCGATTAGTGGTTTGTCAGGAGTAGAGTGCCGGGGGGAGTTCGGGCCGGGGACGGCCCGGCTCGACTCAGAGGCGAGGATCGGTGGTGAATTGGAGAGGGCCTGGAGTCGGGTACAGGGTCTTTCGGTTCTGCGGCAAGGGTTTGGCATTCGAAGAAAGGCCCTCACCCTAACCCTCTCCCGGAGTACCGGGCGAGGGGATCAGAGGAGAAACTCGGGAGAAAAGGCTCTGGAGTCGGGCATTGAGGACGGCCCGGGCCGATGTGCGGACGAAGGTCGCTCGGCAAATTGCGGGTGACGGAGCATTAGGCGAAAGGGTCCTTACGCGGACCCTGGCTGGGAGTCGCGGGGAAGGGGAGAGTACGACTGGGCCCTTCGGGCCACCGCGAAGCGGCAGAGGGGGAGATGGCAGACAGGAATGTTTGCCCCACCAGGCTTACTCCAATCCTCTCCCGCAGTGATGGGGGAGGGGGAAGAGTAAGGCAGGCTACTGTGAGGAGTGTGCACCATGAGACTCTTGGCGATGGGATTGATGTTGATGATGGTGCCGCTGATGCTGGCGGGAAATCGCGTTGAGGTGCGGATCGACTCGCCGGTGCAGATCAGTGCCGCGGTTGAAGGAGATGTCGCGGCGGAAGTGGCGGGTGAGCTCAAGGCGGCAGCGGAGGAACTGCAAAGAAACCTGGGCGGGAAGATCGTGTCTGCTCCGATGCCGGGTGAGATCCTTCCCATACCCCAGGATGCGCTGGTGCCGGATGTCTATCCTTCGCAGCGGGCGGCGATTCGATCGCTGGTTGAGCAGTGGGTCAGGCAGCTTGTTTTGAGCTTGGGAAAACTGCCGATGCGCGTTGATATTGTGGTGTCGGGACGCAACGCACCCAGCGATGTGATTCAGCAGTTGCGCAGCGCCGTGCATAATCAACTGCCGGGGGTGCCGTGTTCGATCCAGACGGGGGAGGTGGATCTCAAGCCGACGCCACAGGTGCCAGCGGGCGCCGTCTGGGGTGAATTAGAATTGAAGCCGGGCGAGGGTCAGGGCGAGGGTGAGGTCAGTCTGAAGAGCAATGTGCCTGCGTTGGCGGCGATCTCGGTGGCATTTGTCAGCAAGCCGTGGGTGGACAGTTTCGCGGAATTTGCCAACCGGCGGCCGGGGGTGGAGCGGTGGGTTGTCGGGCAGTCGCAGCAGAGTTGCACAAGCCCTGCGGAAGCGACGGAAGATGCGATGCGTCAGGCGGTGGAGAACGTCAGCGGGCTTCTGCGAACGCGGCTGGCGGGCATGGGGCGCCCGACGCTCGGTGTGGACGAGGGATGGCTGGCGGCGAGAATTCAGAGCGAGTTGGAGCGAGGGGGTTTGATCAGGGATCGATTCGTGCAGCGCTATGAGCGGCCGTACGGATCGCTGTGGCGGGAGGCGGTGCTGGTGGATGTGTCGGAGTCCAGGATCAACCACCTGGCGGCGGGAGTTCTGGATGCGCTGCGGGTGCGTCATACCACCTGGCTTAATACGGCTGTATCCGTGCTGGGGCTGCTTGTGGTAATTTATCTCCTGTATCTGCTCGTCAATGCCGTGACGAAAGGGTATTTTGTGTGGCGGTTGCGGACGGCGGCAGTGGTGTTGGCGGCGGTGGGTGCGGTGATTGTGATGTGGTTTATCACGACACCCACGCAGCAATGGGACCGGCGTGTGGAACACAACAATTCTTCGGCGCAGCCTGCCGATCATGCCGTGCCCGGGTACAGGATGGAGTATTGATGCCACAGGTGGTGGATGAATGATCTGACGCAGGCCGAGCGGTATCTGGTTGAGCAGATCCGGCAGGGCAGTCCGCAAGCATGGGAACAGCTTGTGGATCGCTATCAGGGCCGGCTGCTTGCTTTTGCGCGCAGCCGGGCGGTGAACCGGTCCGATGCCGAGGACCTGGTGCAGGAAACGCTCCTGCAGTTTCTGAAAGGGCTGCCGACGTTTCGCGAGGAGGCGAGCCTGGAGACGTGGCTGTTCATGATCCTGCGGCGGCGGATTGTGGATCTGCTGCGGGGCAGGCGGGTAACGGTTTGCGATCTGCAGGACAGCCGGGGGGAGGAGGAGAGCGGTGGGGCTTCCGATCACATCCAGGTGGCGGCGCCGGATCTGACGGCCAGTGCGTATGCGCGGAGGGATGAACGGTTGACGCATGAGCGGAATGCGCTGAGCGAGGCGTTGGCGGAACTGATCAATGCGATGAAGGAATCGCAGGATTTCCGCGATTTGAAAATCATCGAGATGCTCTTCTATGGGCAGATTCGCAACAAGGACATTGCGAAACTGGCGGGGATGGACGAGAAGAATATTGCGCTGATCAAGCATCGCTGGCTGAAGCATCTGCGGCAGAGCGTGGCGCAGCGGTTGAAGGGGGTGGACCTGTCGGCGATCGAGGAGCCGGGGTGCGCCGATTCGCTGCTGACGGAGATCTGGGAAGAGCAGCGGCTGAGCTGCCCGAAGCGGAGCACTGTGGGGGGGTACTTGCTGAATACGCTGGAGCCGGCGTGGCATGAGTATGTGGAGTTTCATATCAAGAGGCTCGGGTGCCGGTTTTGTCGGGCGAACCTGGAGGATCTGCAGGCGGAGACGGTGGAGGCGCCACGGGCGATGCGGGAGCGGATTATGGAATCGACGGTGGGGTTCTTTAGAAAAGGTTGAAACGCGAAAGAGGCACGGAGGGGGAATGACCAAGG
>JBLNDH010000282.1:0-4822 GCA_050261455.1 Bacillota bacterium | reverse complement strand
CCGCCGTCGCCCCTGCCCCCATCTCCTGCCCCGCCAGCAACCCGGCAAACTCATGCGCCTTCCCCCCGCTCAACCGCACGATCATCCGTGCCCCCACCCCCACCGCACTGCTGATCGCCGTTATCGTGTCACCCGATCTCATATTCCACCTCTCCCTCCCTTCTTTCCCCCCTCCGTCGCTTCCCACCCAAACAATGACGGAGTATCGAAGCGGCTACCGCCACACCGATACTCCGTCACCCCGCTACCCCGTCACACTCATTTATTAAGCGACTACTGCCGCCGCCCCTTCTTCTCCATCTCGCCACGCATCTCCTCGGCCTTTGCCTGCAATCTGGCAAACAAACCGGCCAGACCCGTAGCCTTGGGCGCTTCCGTACGCTCCTCGCGTGCATGCCGCCGAGAGGCGCGAGTCGCCTTGGCGTCGATAATCACCTTGCCGGCCTTCTCCGCCTCTTCCTGCGCCTGAATGTGATCCCGCACCCGCTTGCTTTCCCAGATGCCGATCGCCGTGCTCGTCAGGATGTACAGGTTCAGTCCGCTCGGTCCCGTATACAGGAGCAACGGGAACAGCAGCGACATCCACTGCATCATCTTCTGCTGCTGCTCCTGCTCCGGCGTCATTGCCGCCGGCTTGGGCGTCATCTTCTGCTGAAGGTAGAACACCACACCCAGCAGAATCGGCAACAGGTTGATCGCACTCAGCGTGAAGAGGAACAGGTTGATCGAGTGGGAGAACGGAATCAGTTGGTCCGGCTGAGCCAGGTCCTTGATCCACGTGAAGCCCCACAGGAACGACGCATGCCGCAACTCGAACGTGCTCTGCAAGCTCGTCCACAAGGCAATCCAGATGGGCATCTGCAGGAGCATCGGCAGGCAGCCGAGAATCGGCGTCACGCCCTGCTCCTTGTAGAACTGCATCATCGCCTTGTTCAACTCGTCCTTGTTGTCGCCATACTTCTGCTTCAGCCGCTCCATCTCCGGGCCCATCTTCGACATCTTGCTCATGGAGATCTGCGACTTCTTGGTGATCGGATGCAGCAGCAGCCGCACCACCACCACCAGCGCGATAAT
This sequence comes from Bacillota bacterium, assembly GCA_050261455.1. Lineage (GTDB taxonomy): Bacteria > Planctomycetota > Phycisphaerae > Tepidisphaerales > Tepidisphaeraceae > JAPLNB01. The sequence goes on along the minus strand of JBLNDH010000282.1, from coordinate 3,748 downwards.
CGCCAGACCCCAATCTCGCAGGACGAAGTGGAAGCCCTTGAGCATCCACACCAGCAGATTGATCAGCCATTGGAACGTGCAGAACCCGCATAGCCCGCCCGTCAGCACCAGCGTCTTGTCGTAGTTCAGCGGGAACTGCGAGTAGTAGTCGCTGTTCAGCACATCGCGCCAACGTGGCCCAAAATAGACGTGGAACGGAACCGACACTTCCTGGCCCGCCGGCACCGTGAGCTCCGCCGTCTCAAACGACATCACCACCGGCTCACGCCCGTCCGCTTGCTTCGGCCCCACCGCCTGCGCCTTCACATCCGCCAGCGATGGCGTCTTCCCGTCCTTCACCTCCGGACGGACGATCCCTTCAAAATAGGCGTTGATGAAACCCGACCACAGGAACGGCTGACCCTTGTTGCTGCGCAGGTCCATCGCCGGCTTGTCCGGCGCAAAGCTGCTGGTCGGATGATGCTGTAGCGTTACATATTGCTCGTCATTATGCCCAACCACCGCCTCGGGGATGTCCCGCCCCTGAATCTCCACATGGGGCACGTTCGGCCCGTTGAAGACCGTCTTCACCTTCACAGGCTCATTGGTCGGGTTCTTGAATGAATACGTCAGGACCAGCTCGTATCCTTTGCTGGGATCGTTGGCCGGCTTCACCTGATACTGCTTGGCCACCGTCAACGACGGCTGGCCTGTCGCCCCCTGAAGGTTCACCGCATACTGCGCCGAGTTCTCCGTCGTCGCAGTCCGGTTCCAGTTCACTCCCGCCAGGTCCGTCGTCACGCCATTCACCGTGACCGAACGCGTCGCCAGCGCATGGCTGAACGCCGCCGGCACCTGCTCGTAAGGCCGTTGGAAAACGTATGGCTCTTTCCCCTTCACCTGCTCCTTGAAATGGTTGAGCGTGACCGTTTGGATCGCAGCGCCCTGCGAAGTCAGCGTCACCCCGATGGGAAATGGCTTATACCCAGGCCCCGGCTGATACTGGGTGTCGCCCAGCGTCACCGTGCTCGCCTCACCCTGCCCAGCCACCTGCAAGCCGCCCACACCCACCCCGCCAGGCTGCGTCGTGGTCGCTACATTCCCGGCAGCAGTCGCAGGCCCTTGTTCCACGGGTTGCGTGGTCGCGACCGGCGCCTTCTGCTCATACCACTCCGGATGCCTTTGGCGGATGAAGCTGGCGGCATATGACCATAAGAACACCACGGCCATCGATAGCAACACTACGATGACCAGCCGCTTTGTTTCCATAATCTTCCTATCTTCCGTCCCGCAATCGTGTCCCCAGGAACCCATCCAGCTCCGGGGTCGCCAGTACCTTCTGAACCGTCGTCTCCGCGTCGTACGGCACTCGAACGAACTCCACGTAGCGGTCCGTCAAAATCACGAAACTGCTCCGCGGATCTCGATCACGCGGCTGGCCTACGCTGCCCACGTTGATGATCGCCTTCTCGTCCGTCAATTCAAATCTGCCGTCCAGTTCGTCGGGACTATAAAAATCCGGGCCTTCTAGAAATACGCCCGGTACGTGCGTATGGCCCACGAAACACAGCTTTTCAAACCGCTCGAAAATACTCACGAATTTCCCCGGATTCGTGTAAATATCATCCGGGAACAAATACTCGTTGATCGGCCGCCGCGGCGACGCATGCACCGCCACAAACTCCGGCATCTTCAGCCGCACCGGCAGGTTCCCCAGGAACCGCCAGCGCCGGCTCCGCCGCTCCACGTCCGGGTCGGTCTCAAAACAGTTCCGCGTCCAATACGAAGCCGATTCCGCCCCGGCGTTAAAATTGAACGGCTCGTAAAACACGGCAAAGTCATGATTTCCCATCAGGGAGTACTTGCACCGCTGCGCAATCAGATCGATGCACTCAGTCGGATTCGGCCCATACCCCACGATGTCCCCCAGGCACGCAACATCCTGGATCCCTCGACGGTCGATCTCTGCAAACACCGCCGTCAGGGCTTCCAGATTCGAGTGGATGTCACTCAGGATCGCCAGCATGCCTTTTACTTCAATCCCCCTACCTCATATCTTCCTATAAAACAAGACCTCTCCGGCTGCCGGAGAAGTCGGATGATGTTAAGAGGATAAGCCAACACCGTCAAATAGATCCATCCGCATGCCAATTGGCCGCCGGACGCTCCCTTCCACATCTCGATCCTTGATTCCGACTATTCCCATCTTTACAGTCTGCCCAATCTCTAACCGAACAGGAAAGTATGGCACAGAAAACTGTTGGAGTGGCATTGTTGGGCTGTGGTACAGTTGGTGGTGGGGTCGTTAATATTCTCCGCCAACAACGCGAAATGCTCCGCCAACGGACGGGCATCGATTTCGAGTTGCGTCACGTCGTGGTCAAGGGCCCCGAGGATTACCCCCCCAATGCCTCCGAATTGCCCATGTCCACTAATGCCAATGCCGCCATTGATGACCCGCAGAGCAACATCATCATTGAGCTGATCGGTGGCACCGGCATCGCCGGCACCTTCATCGAACGCGCTTTGCGCCTGGGCAAGCCCGTCGTCACCGCCAACAAGAGCCTCCTGGCCCTAAAAGGCCCCGAACTTTTCGCCCTGGCCCGCCAGAACAACACCTGCGTCGCCTTTGAAGCCTCCGTCGGCGGCGGCATCCCCATCATCGAGGCCGTCCTCCGCAGCCTCATCGCCAACCGCATCGACGCCATCCTCGGCATCGTCAATGGCACCTGCAACTTCATCCTCAGCAAAATGACCCAGAACGGCTGGTCCTACCAGCAGGCCCTCACCGAAGCCCAGAAACAGGGCTTCGCCGAAGCCAATCCCACCCTCGACGTCTCCGGCCGCGACACCGCTCAGAAACTCGCGGTCCTGGCCAGCCTCGCCTTCAACGTCCGCATCGCCGAGAGCGATATCCACGTGGAAGGCATCGACAAGCTCCAGGCCGACGACATCGAATTCGCCCGTGAGCTGGGTTACGTCATCAAGCTGCTGGCCATCGCCGAACGCAGCAACACCGATCACGTCTCCCTGCGGGTGCATCCGACGCTCGTCCACAAGGACGATATGCTGGCCGACGTCAGCGGCAGCTTCAACGCCATCAGCATCTATGGCCATGCCCTCGGCCACGCCCTCTGGTATGGCCGCGGCGCCGGGCGAACCCCCACTGCCAGTGCCGTGGTCGCCGATGTGGTCGGCGTCGCCATGGGCACCACCCCCCTGGCCTTCAAACAGCTCCGGACCCTGCCCGACATCACCCCCAAGGTTCAGGCCCTGCCCTTCCAGGACCTCCAGTCCCGCTACTACATCCGCCTCCTGGCCGCCGACCAACCCGGCGTCCTCGCCCAAGTCACCGCCATCCTCGGCCGCCAAGGCATCAGCCTCTCCGCCATCCGCCAACGCGAAGCCCACCACGGCGAGCGGGTCCCCGTCGTCATCACCACTCACAAAGCCAAGGAAGGCGCCATGCAGGCCGCCCTCAAGGAGATCGATGCGCTCCCGACCATCACCCCCCCCACCGCCTGCCTCCGCATCGCCGATCAACCCAAGGAATTCAACGGCCAATAGTCCAATTCCAGAACTCCAAGACTTCCCGGGAGCGTCAAAACCATCATCCGTTTTGACGCTCCCGTTGTTTTCCCCCGCACATGATCCGGAAGAAAACTATCGGAAACCGGTGGACACGCTGCCTTGCGCGATCACTATACATGCGTGATGCCACAGAAAGAGGTCACAAGCCCGGAGGAGGCAGACGATGCATCGCTGGTTC
>JBLNDH010000281.1:0-4251 GCA_050261455.1 Bacillota bacterium | reverse complement strand
GTCGCTAAGGAATTCGTGGCCAAGGCTGGCGTATACGCTTTCCGCGATCGCCGCCAGAACAAGCGCAACTACCGGAGCCTCTGGATTACGCGCCTCAGCGCTGCTCTTCGCTCCCGTGGCATCGCCTACAACCGCTTCATCCCCGCGCTGCTCGCGGCCGGCATCGAGTTGAACCGCAAGATGCTCAGCGAACTGGCCGTGGGTGATCCGGCGGCTTTCGATGCCATCGTCGAGAAGGCCCGCCCCTTCATCGCGCAGCCGGCCAAGGCTAAGACCGCTTAACAGTCTGGTTTCTTCGTTATGATCCCCGACCCCGGCCCCATGGCCGGGGTCGTTTTTTTTCCAGCTGTTCCATCCGCGTTTATCCGCAACCCTTTTCCCTATTCTTCACAAATGCCGCTCGCTAGAATCTGGACGTGATCCTGCATGCCCTTCAGCTTCTGCTGATCCTGGTCTATGCCGTTCTTCCCATCGCCTTCTTCGGATGGGCCGTCGTTGTCCGCTACCGTCGGGGCCGATCGTCGCTGCTGGTTTCCTTTTTCCTGGCCTGCACCGTTGCAACCGTCCTTGGCACGGGCCTGCTGTTGCTGAATGCCTACATCCTCGGTGGGCGGGTCTTAACCGGCCAGAGCCTGCAGTTCTTATACTTCGTGGTTGGGGCCATCTGCCTGATTAAGCTGCTCGACTCCCTCTTGCTTCACGGAGCATTTCGGCTGGCCCGCGTGCAAACCAATGCCTTGGGTCACCCGGTTCCTGCGCACCACACGCGTGCGCTGATGGTGCTGGCGGGCCAGCGCTTGCTCATCTTTGCCCTGATTGTTCCCTATGTCACCGCACTCATGGTGATTTATCGTCCGAAGATCACCCTCAGCGGCGATCCGAAGCGGCAACTGGGCTTGTCCTTCGCATCCGCCCAGTTCATCACCCGGGATGGTTTGTCCATCGCCGGCTGGTGGATTCCCGCCCCCCACAAGCCCAGCCAGGTTGAAGGGGAACCGGCAGCCCGCTGGGGTCTGCACACGATCATTCTCTGCCATGGCATTGGATCGGCCAAGGAACGCGAACTGGCCTTGGTCCGCTATCTGGCCGAGCGCGGGTACAACGTTCTGGCGTTCGACTTCCGGGGCCATGGCCAAAGCGATGGAAGTTTCATCAGCTTCGGCTCCCGCGAACGCTATGACGTCCTGGCGGCGGTTCAATGGGTTAAGGCCAATCACCCTGAACAGGCTCAGCGGGTCTATGGGATCGGGATGAATACCGGTGCGGCGGCGCTCCTGGCGGCCGCAGCGGATCAGCAGCAGGGCCGGCAGATCGATGCCCTGGTGCTGTATGAGCCTTATTCCCGCTTTCGGACCCTGGCTGCCGAGACGTCCCGGCGGGCTTTGCCCGGCCCGATGCGCTGGCTGTTCGATACCATCGGCTTACCCTTGGCCAGCCTGCATGCCGGGGTGAATCTCACCGGGTTCTCCCCGATCGAATTCGCCCGCAGCATCTGGCCTCGGCCGGTCCTGGTCATTCATGGCCGGGGAATGACGTTCATTCCCGTCTATGAGGAAATGGACCTGTATGGCGCCATGTCGTTGCCCAAGCGACAGTTCTGGCCCGCCGAGAATTACGCGGCTTCGCGCGAACGTCTTCGCCAGACCGATGGCGAGTTCGCAATGATTGCCGAGGCCCTCCGACAATGGATCGGCACCTCGATCAATTTGGCCGATGATCCGGCGATGCAGGACCTGACCTACGAATTCCTCCAGGAAGCCCAGCCGCTGCCGGCGATCTGATAGGCAATGACAAGGGTTTGTGCGTTGGAGTAGAGGCACGAAGGCACGGAGGGAGGGCAGGGGGAGGTAGAGAGATGATTCACTGGGGACCCGCGGCCGGACCACTCTGGATACACCGGGAACCTCCTGGGACCATCGCCAGTACACCGGGAGCCACCTGGAGCCACCGGGCTTGGCGAAGGGGGGAGAATGCAAGGGGAGGCGGCCCAAAGGGTTAGGGAAAGTAGGGGCTGGCCGGGGCGCCGAAAACACGTTTTTGGGGCGCGAATTTTCTCGCGGCGGGGCTATTCAATTTTCAAAGATCACGCCGATCCCGGTTTCCCGGAAGAGCGAGCGGACGAGCCGCTAGCATTGCTACGTTGGCCGAGAAAAAATGTTTGGGGAAAATTAGGAAAATAGTGGCGAACGAGAAGCCGGCGGCTGAAGCCGCCCCTACGCGACTGTCCGCTAGTGGTTGTACTTGCGCCATGAGGCGGCCGCACCCTGCAACAATGGGACGGCCGTGGGAATCTTCCGCACCAGCTTGCCGGTTTTGTCAAAAAGGACCAGACCCCACTTCCCGTTATCATCCATCACACTGATCAAGATGTAATTGCCGTCCTCGCTCCAGTCGCACATTGTAGCGGCACGGCACACGTCCTCACTGAAGAGGGGCGGGACCGACGATGGTTCGTTGAGACGCTTGAGAGCGAGGCGATAACCCTTGGCAGAAACAACGTCGAGCCAGGCGACCCACTCGCCCAGGGGATCCACCCGAACCCCCGTCAATCCAGTCCTGGCCGGAATCCGCCGGCCGATGCTCAAATCCTTCCGGAGCAGCAGAATCTCATTCCCCGTCGAAGCCACAGAGACCAGGGGTGCGCATTGGCGAGGCAGCGGGGCCCATGAATTAAACCAGCCTATAGAATCCAGGGGTTTATCGCGGCCAAAAGAGGCCAGTATTGCACCCGAATCGACATCGCGCAGGTATGCCGTTGTGTTATTGCCACCCCATTCATAATATTGCTGATTGCTCAGCCAGCAAACCAGCACGCCACCGCCCATGCGTTCTGCCGGCGCGTGCTTGACCACGTTGCCGGTCATCGGGTCCAAGACGGCGGGAGAGGAGGGTGTAATCAAGCCATTACCTGCCGTGGTTCCGATGGTACGGCCCGAGGGAGACCACAGGACTCTGAACACGAATTGAGAGACCCTCGATTTTTCCAAGGTCAGATCGTAGGCGCCCTGCGGATCGGTCAAGTGCACCCGCTGATCGACCCCGATGTATGCGATGGGGCAGACCAAGACTAAGGCCTGGCGGCGAGCGCCCTTGAGGACCGGTAGCACGATGGCGATCAGGATCGAGATGATCGCGATCACCACCAGCAGTTCCACCAATGTGAAGCCGCTACGTCGTTTCATGGCACACCCCGGATTTGTCGCCCAACCGAGTCGGACTCGTCGCCCGGCCACTGGCAACTGAGAATTGGCAACTACCCGAATTGGGAGCCTGACAAATGGGCTTAACAGCACCCCGAGGTTTCCCGCCCTGGGCAGGGCGTGGCCTGCCGGACTGGTCTATTGGATATCTTACCCCCGGGCGGGGGGGCGGCAAGGGAAATTCGGAAATGTGCTCGTATTCAAAGTGATATATGGAAGGGAGCGGCAGGGGTCAGGGGTGAGGGGGCGGGGGGGCGGAAGGGGCGGCCACAACGGCGTGCCCTACGGGGTTTTACAGATCATGCAGAAGAGACCTCCAAGCCGGACTGTAGCGCAGCGCAAGTCCGGATCTGTCGCAATCTCGAAAATCATCCGGACCTGCGCTACGCGCCGGTCCGGCTTGAGAAGCATTTCTGGAGATCGCACCCAATGCTTCCGAAGGCCTTGTCACACCCTTCGGTGAAAAGAGGGGCCATACTCTTCCCCTTTCGCGTGCGCTGGCGTACCTTGAGGGGTTCTATGCTTTTGATGGATTGGTTAGTTGCGAAGTATCCGAAGGCCAAGCGGACGACGCTGCGGCAGATGGTGGAACAGGGGCGGGTCCGAGTGAAGGGAGAGGTTGCGCGGAGTTTGAAGATCGACGTGGGGGAGGGGGATGGGGTGGAAGTGGGGGAGCGCCCTGTGCGGGCGAAGCCGACGTTGGCGCCGCTGGAATTGGTTCACGAGGATGAAGATATCCTGGTGATCTACAAGCCGGCTGGGCTGTTGACGAGTACCGTGCCGCGAGAGCCGCGGCAGACCGCCATTGGGATTATCCGCCGATACCTGGCGGCCAAGGAGCCTCGGGCCACGGTGGGCGTCATTCATCGGCTGGATCGCGATGCCGCGGGCCTCCTGGTATTCTCCAAGAACAACGCGGCCTATGAGAGCTTGAAGAAGCAGTTCTTTGAGCACTCGGTTGAGCGGGTTTACACCGCCGTGGTCCATGGCGTTCCCAATCCGCCGGCCGGGCGCATCGAATCGGATCTGTTCGAACTGGCCGATGGGACGG
>JBLNDH010000280.1:0-4591 GCA_050261455.1 Bacillota bacterium | reverse complement strand
GGACCCGTGGTCTTGCCCACAACGTAGCCCGGGCGTCCCGCCCGTGCGCGTTCTATCGGTGTGCATGTGCCCCATGGGTGGCAACACCCAAATGTGGCACGGGCATCTTGCCCGTGCGTGCCTAACGTGGCATGGGCTCACCCGCCCATGCAGCTCCATCAGTGCTCTTCCCCTCTGCCCAGCTCTCCTCCATCACAAATAATCATCTGTGCTCATCTGTGCCCCATCCGTGGCAAAAAAGTAGCACGGGCGGCTCGCCCGTGCTCTTCTTCATCTGCGGCCCAAATCACAACCCCACCCGACACAGACTCTTCTTCGTTCTCACATACATCGCCTTCCCCGCCACCGCTGCCGTCGCCATGAATCCCTCCTCCATCCGGCTCTCCGCCACCAGTTTGAATTCCCGCCCCGGCTCAATCACCGTCACGTACCCGCTCTCGCTGAAAAAGTAGATCTTCCCATCCGCATACACCGGCGACGCCGAGTACTGCCCCTTCAGCCGCTTCCGCCAAACCTCCTGCCCACTCTTGGCCTCCAGGCAACTGGCCATCCCGTCATCGTCCACCATGTAAATCATCCCATCCACCAGCACCGGCGAGTTCCGCGTCGGCACATTCTTCGTCACCTTCCACGCCACCTGCCCCTCGCTGATCACGCTCTTGCCCCCCAGCCGCATCGCCCACAACTCTCCCCGCGAATGCCCCATCCCCACATACGCCACGCCCTCTCCAATCACCGGCGTCACGCTCCCCGAGAAACAGTTGCGATACACCACCCGCCCCAGTTCCTCTCCCGTCCGCGGATCATAGACATAGCACGCCATCGACCCTTCGCTGATGAGCACGTCCCGCCCCTCCACGGTTGCAATCACCGGCGTCGAAAACGCCTTCCGCAAATCCCCCTCCAGTTTCGGCTTCCCGTCCGCATTCAAATCCCCATAATCCGCCGACCGGTTGGTCTTCCACACCGTCTTCCCCGTCGCCTTGTCCAGCGCCACCACGTACTGGTAGTCGCTCCCGTCAAAATGCATGATCAGCAGATTCTCAAACAGAATCGGGCTCGACCCCGCTCCCCGGAAATGATTGCACACAAAATCCGTTCGCGACCAGATCACCTTCCCCGTATTCGTATCCAGGCACGCCGTTCCCGGCGACCCAAACGTCACATACACGCGCCCTTCCTCGATCACCGGCGTCGGCGACGCATATGTGTTGAACGGATGCGCATACTGTGGCTTCTCCACATCAAACAGCTTCAAATCGTGCACGATCTTCCCCGTCTCCCGATCCACGCACACGGCATACAACTCTTTTCCATCCTCCGTCGCCGTCGTCACCCACACCTGCTTCCCCCACACCACCGGCGACGACCACGCCCGCCCATGGATCTCCGTCTTCCACTTGATGCTCGCCGCCTCCCCAACCCTCACCGCCAACCCTCGCTCATCCGAATGCCCCTGTGCCCCAACCCCGCGAAACTGCGCCCAATTCTCCTCCGCAGATGCACCCGCCCCCCACACGGCCATGCCCAAGACGAAAGCAATCGAGGTCTTCCTCATAATCGCCTCAGCATACCCGCAAGATCCCCTCCCACCAATCGCCCCCCGACCCGCTCCTCCCGTCGGGGCGAACCACGTGTTCGCCCTTTCCTTCCCTCTCCCCCTCGCCCGGTACTCCGGGAGGCGGCCGGAGTGAGGGTTTAGAGCCGGCTGTACACTCCAACGGGAACGGCTCTATGATCGTGTGAGTCGATTCTGTTACCAACCGGCTCAAATTGTGAGGATCCGATGGACGCCTTGTCGAACCAAGAGGGCAACTGCTTAACCGAGCCGGTCACCGCACAGGATCATGCCCTTGGGCCGCCGACTGCACCCATCACCATCGTGGAGTATGGTGATTATGAGTGCCCGTCGTGTCTGAACGCCGTCCGCATCATTCAACAGGTGCGGCAGAGCTTGGGAGACCGCTTGCGATTTGTGTTTCGTCACTTCCCGCAGAGTTCGATTCATCCGCACGCCAGCGCGGCCGCGGAGGCGGCCGAGGCCGCCGCTGAACAGGGAAAGTTCTGGCAGATGCACGAAGCTCTCTTCCGCCATCAGAAGGAACTTGCCGATCTGGATTTGACCCATCTGGCCCTGACCCTGGGCTTGGAGGTCTATCGATTTGAGACCAGCCGAAGCCGCGACCGACACGGTCGTCGGATTCGCGCCGACTTTGAAAGCGGCCTCCGCAGCGGCGTAACCCACACACCCACCCTCTTTATCAATGGCCGCCGCTACGACGGGCCCATCGAGGCCAACGCCATCCTCACGGCAGCGCAACAGGCTTCCGAGTCCCTCCGACAGTAACCGTCTGCACGTAGGACTCTTGCCGGATGGATCGAATCATCCTTTGCAACCGGGCCGCGTCTCCACGGCCTCTCAACGCTTGATGAAGTCCAGCAGATCCTGGTTGAGCTGATCTTTGTGCGTGGTGGGCAGGCCATGTGGGGCACCCGGGTAGACCTTCAGTGTCGCACCCTTAACCAGCTTCGACGAGAGTAGGGCTGAGGCCCTGATCGGCACAATCTGGTCATCGTCGCCGTGGACGATGAGCGTGGGTACATCGAGCTCCTCAAGGTCCTGCGTGAAGTCGGTTTCGGAGAAGGCCCTGATACAGTCGTAGGCACCGACAAAACCGGCCTGCATTCCCTGAAGCCAGAAGAAGTCGCGCACGCCTTGCGAAACCTTTGCCCCCGGCCGGTTATAACCATAAAACGGCAGGCTGAGGTCCTTCCAATACTGCGAACGATCGGCCAGAACAGCAGCGCGGATCTGGTCGAACGCCTCCTTGGGTGTGCCATCGGGGTTCGAGGACGCCTTGAGCATGAGCGGTGGAACCGCGCTGATGAGCACGGCCTTAGCCACGCGTTTGGTGCCGTGCCGGCCGATGTAGCGGGCGACTTCACCGCCGCCGGTGGAGTGACCGACATGGATTGCATCTGTTACGTCCAACTTCTCGACCAATTCAGCCAAATCGTCGGCATACGTGTCCATATCGTTGCCATTCCAGGGCTGGCTGGATCGCCCATGCCCGCGACGGTCATGAGCGATGCAGCGGTAGCCGCGAGAGGCTAGAAAGAACATCTGGTCTTCCCAGGCATCCGCACTGAGCGGCCAACCATGACTGAAAACCACCGCCTGCCCGCTGCCCCAATCCTTGTAATAAATCCGTGTGCCATCTTTGGTCGTCATCGTGGAACTCATGGCGTGCCATTCCTTTCTCTGAAGACTCGGATGCACAGAGCAGTGTCTGCTCGCAATAGGCTCACACCCGTGGCAACGTTCATGCACTCACTCGTGATGGAGCGAGTCCGGGGGATCGCACAAGCAATCACCGGTCCCGATGCAGGCCAAGCCTCGTGGGAGAAGAAGCAGCCAGGATCAGCAGCATCGCCGCGATAGCCAACAGGTTGCTCCTGCTCACACAGTTTCGAGCTCGTCAGAGTTCCTTCAGATATTCATGGATGAACTGGACAGCCATCGCCCCTTCGCCGACAGCCGAAGCCACTCGTTTCACCGAACCCAAGCGTACATCGCCTGCCGCAAATACCCCTGGCCTGCTGGTCTCCAGCAGAAACGGCTGGCGATGCGAAATCGATATGGGCGATGCAGCCAATTCCAATCCGGTCTTGATGAAGCCCTTGGGGTCGGTCTCCACGCAATCGGACAACCAGCAGGTGCGCGGCACGGCCCCGATAAAGGTGAAAACCGCCCGCGTCTCAATAGTGCTGGTCTGGCCTGTAACATTGTTATGCACCTCGATCTGACGTAGCTGTCCACCATCGCCAGCCATGCTGGAAATCTCAGTGTTCTTCAACAACTCGATGCCATCGGTGTGCTCGATGCGGCGGGCCAGATAGCTCGACATGCTCTTGTACAGATCATCGCCTCGCAGGATCAGCAGGACACGGAAGCCCTGCTCGGCCAGGAAGACGGCGGCCTGCCCCGCGGAGTTGCCAGCGCCCACCACTACCACCTGCCCCATGCCCCGACAGACATCGGCTTCAATCTTGGTGGCCGCGTAATAGACCCCCGAGCCTTCGAACTGCTCGCGGTTGCGGGCGCACAGCCTGCGATAATCAGCCCCAGTCGCGATCAGCAGGCATTTGGCCGTCACGGTTTCCCCGTCCATGCGGACAACGGGGTAGACGCTTTCGAAGCCCAACGAAACAGCCGGTGTCGGGGTGGCCAGACGCACGCCGAACTTCTCCGCCTGGAAAACCGCCCGGGTGGTCAGTTCCGCCCCGGTGATCCCGGTGGGAAAGCCCAGGTAGTTCTCGATGCGCATGCTCGCTCCCGCCTGCCCGCCGGCGGCCTCGCGTTCCAGCACGAGCGTGTTCAGCCCTTCGGAGGCGCCGTAGACAGCCGCCGCCAGGCCGGCCGGGCCCGCGCCCACCACGACCAGGTCATGGAGCTCCTGGGCCGGCGGCTGGCGGATGCCCACGTGCTCGGCGATCTCGCGGTTGCTGGGGTTGCGGGCCACCAGCATTTCGCCGCAGGCGATCACGGGGGTGTCCTCGGGCCCGAGCCCGAAGTGTCCCAGGAACGCCT
>JBLNDH010000279.1:0-8283 GCA_050261455.1 Bacillota bacterium | reverse complement strand
ATGCCGCGACCCTCAATCGCGCCCATCTGCCCAAGTCCTCCCGTCAGTCGCCATCGCCGATGGCCCATACCCTGGCCGTCGATAGTGAGACGTCTACGTGCCTCTCCTGCCACGACGGGATGATGGCAACCGGCGTGACACTGGGCAACGATCCAGGGCCTCGGGATCACGCGAGCAATCACCCCGTTGGCATCTTGTATAGGACCGCCGGGCGTCCCCCGGGGGCGGCGATGCTGAACGCGGCGAGCACCTTGGATCCGCGCATCCGTCTGTTCGATCAACGCATCGGCTGTGGCTCGTGCCATAGTCTGTATTCCAAAGAAGAGAGCCTGCTGGTCATGTCCAACTTCCACAGCCGCTTGTGCCTGAGCTGTCACCGCGAGTAATCAAGGTTACGCATGGCACGTTGTGCTCCGCGATGGTGAGATTCCTGCCGAGCCGCGATTCGCCGGTGCGGTCCGTTCCCGCTGGCAGGATGTTCAGGAATCCCCATCGTCTCAGCCCTGAGAGACGCATTCACGCCCTATCCATCTTCGTTTCCGCTGGCTCTACGCAAGTGTGGAGAATTCCAGTGCTTGTGATGCGTTGACTTTGATTGGCTCTGCCGATCGATCTGGCATCGCTCTTGTCTGGTATCGGACCAACCAGACGAGAGGAACCATGCGGCGGATGACCCTCAAATTCATTGGCGGAGGCCTGATCCTCCTGGCGGCCCTGAGTTATCTCGCTTACGCGGGGCTCAAGGAGGGGTGGGTTTCCTACCACTTGCCGGTGGACGAGTTTGTCGCCAAGCCCCAGTTTCACAACCAACGCGTGCGACTTGCCGGCAAGGTGGCCGAGGAAGACCTGGTCTGCAACCCGGGCTTGCTTAGCGCCAGATTCATCTTGCTGGGCGAGTCGCAGCGGCAACCCGTAGCCTACTCGGGTGTGATTCCCGATCTCTTCAAAGCCGGTTGCGAGGTCGTTGTCGAAGGACGCCGTGATCCCACCGGCCTTTTTAAAGCCGACATCATGATGACCAAGTGCGCCAGCAAGTACGAGGCCGCTGGTCATGGCAGCAGCAAGGGAGGGAAGGCATCATGAGTATTGTCCTGGGCAATTACAGTCTGTGCGTGGCCGTACTGATGGCCGTCGTTTCTCTCCTGGTTTCCCTTGCGGCGGTGCGGCTCGGTTCCCCGGGGATCCGCCGCACTGCCCGCTGGGGAATCCTCTCGCTGGCGATTCTGCTGACGGTCAGCTGCATCGTTTTGCTGCAGTCGCTGATCAGTAGCGACTTTCGCCTGGCTTATGTGGCCCATTACACGGAGCGGGCGCTTCCCATGGGCTACAAGGTGGCGGCGTTCTGGGCCGGTCAGGAGGGGAGTCTGCTGCTCTGGGCTTGGTTGCTGGCGATCATGAGCGTGATTTTCGTGATCCGCCATCGCAAACAGGAAGGCTCGGAGTATGCCGTGGCCACGGGAACGCTGGCGGCGGTCCTCGGCTTCTTCGCGGCGCTCCTGCTCTTCGCCGCCAATCCCTTTGATCAATCCCCCTCGCCCGTTGCCGATGGACATGGCCTGAATCCCTTGCTTCAGAACGTGGGCATGATCGCACACCCGCCGACGCTGTTTATCGGGTACGCCGGGTTCACCATTCCGTTTGCGCTCCTGGTTGGCGTACTGATTACCGGCAGGCTCGGTACCGATTGGATTGCCCGGGCTCGCCCCTGGGCGCTGGTTTCCTGGTTGTTCCTGGGCGTTGGCATCGCTCTGGGCGCTCAGTGGGCGTATGTGGAATTGGGTTGGGGGGGCTACTGGGCCTGGGATCCGGTGGAGAATGCCTCGCTCTTGCCTTGGCTGACGGGCACGGCGCTGCTTCACTCGAACATCGGCCAGCGGCAACGCGGCATGTTCAAGCGCTGGAATGCCGTCCTGGTGGCCGGCACGTTCCTGCTCTGCATCTTCGGCACCTACATCACCCGCAGCGGCGTGGTGCAATCGGTCCACGGCTTCGGCGAGTCGCTCGTCGGCACCTTCTTCCTGGTCTTCCTCTTCCTGACGACGCTGCTGAGCATCGGGTTCATCCTGTGGCGCTGGCCGGCATTGAAGCCTGAGAAACGCATCGAAGGTTGGATCAGCCGCGAGGGGGGATTCCTGACGGCCAACATCCTGCTGGTGACCATGATGATCCTCACCCTGCTGGGGACGATGCTCCCGGTTATCAGTCGCGTGCTGGCGGGCCAGTCTGTGTCGGCCAATCAGGCCTCCTACAACCGCATGGTCTTGCCGCTGGCGCTCGTGCTCTTCGCGACGATGGGCGTGGCTCCGCTGCTGCCCTATGGCCGAATCGTTGGAAAAAAGATGCTGCGGAGCTCGGCTTTCCCGCTGATCGTGGCGATTTTCGCGGTGGTTGTGCTGCTGGTGCTGAAGATTCGCAATCCCTGGGCGCTGGCCAGCGCTGCCGTCGCTGCGATGGTTCTTGCCGGCGTCCTGCTGGATCTGTTCCGAGGGCTCGTCGCTTGCCGACAGAATACCCAGGAAAACTGGTTGCGGGTCCCCGTGCGATTGATTACGGCTGGCTATCGGCGCTATGCCGCCCAGGCGGTTCACGCGGGCATGGCGATGGTCGTGATCGGCATTGCCGGTTCCAGTCTCTACAACACGAATCAGACGCTGCAACTCAGCCCCGGGCAAAGCGCCGCCGTCGGCCGGTATCACCTCCGCTTGGATTCGATCGATGAGACCCGCGGCGAAAACTATTCCGCGGTTGAGGCCAGGGTCACGATGACCGACCCTGCAGGCGCCGCCCAGGAATTGCGCCCGCAGCGACGGTTCTATGACAAGGCCGAGCAACCCAGCTCCGAAGTGGCCCTCCGCTCGAACTGGCGGGAGGACCTCTACGTAACGTTGGCAGGGTGGCAGGACGGTGGCCAAATCACCGCGCTGCAGGTGATCGTGAACCCGTTGGTGCTATGGATCTGGGCCGGTGCGGTCGTGATGACTCTGGGTGGCCTGGTGTGCCTCCTGCCGCGGCTGCGGTCGCGATCCCAGGCCGTCTCAACGCCTGAGCCAGCGATCCAGAAACCCGCCCCGACGATGCGCGTGGCCATGGGCGTCACCCGTTGAATGTGATGATGCTAACCAGGAGATACTCATGAGATTCCCCAGGACAATGCTGCTGGGCTTGAGCAGCGCCCTGATTGCCACCGCCGCTTACGGGCAGGCTGCGCCGAAATCGGTGCTCAACCCCATGATGCCGCCGCATGTGCCGTCGCAATTGCCCGCTGGCCATCCGACGCTGCCGGCCGGGCATCCGGATGTTTCGGGCATGGCGCCGACGACCCGGCCGGCATCGCATGGCGGCATTGCCGTTCGTGCTATCCAGGGCACCGCGGGTGGCCCCGCCATCGCGAACAAGGACATCTCCATCGAGCTATATCATGAAGGCAAAGTCATCCGCAAGATCGACGGCAAGCTGGATGACAAAGGCATCCTGGTCGTGGAAGACCTGCCCCTCTCCCTGCCATTCCAGCCCGTGGTGACTCTCTCATACCAGGGTGTGGAGTATCAGACCACAGGCCCGGTGTTGGATAGTCTTCATCCCAACCAGCAGCTCGAATTGGCCGTGTATGAGACCACCGACCAGGCACCCGCCTGGCAGGTGCCCATGCGCC
The DNA here is from genome assembly GCA_050261455.1 of Bacillota bacterium. GTDB lineage: Bacteria > Planctomycetota > Phycisphaerae > Tepidisphaerales > Tepidisphaeraceae > JAPLNB01. The sequence continues at coordinate 4,631 of JBLNDH010000279.1, read as the reverse complement.
ATGTGCTCGTCGAGCCCACGCCGGAAGGCCTGAAAGTGCTGGAGATGCTGGCGTTCGAGAACCCTTCGGATCGAACCTGGCTTGGCACGACCGATGCAACGGGCCATCGCGCCACGCTGTCGATGCCCATGCCAGCCGGTATCCAGAATCTCCAGTTCGGCGGCGATGTGCACGAGTGCTGCATCAAGCTCCAGGGCGGCAACCTGGTGAATACCATGCCCCTACAGCCGGGCGCCGCACAGATGCAGTTGACCTACCTGATCCCGGCTAAGGATGGCCAAGCCAGTTTCAATATCACCGCACCCGGGCTTGTGAAAAACATGATCCTCTTCGTGCCGCAGGATGGAGCGGCGGTGAAGGTTGATGGACTCCAAGCCGCCGGTATCCGCGAGACCGGCAAGGGTAAAATGCAGACCTACCGGGGTGCGGATCTGCAGGTTGGACACCAGGCGGTAGTGACGGCCACCTTGCCGGTTGCGAACACGGCGGCCAGCCCCGTTAAGACCGACGCGCCCAAGGTGATCGCTGGCGTCGGCGCGGGATTCATCCTGGTGATCGGCGCCGTCGTAGTGCTGTTGAAAACCCCGAAGCTCGCCAAGGCCAGTTAAGGGAGCAGGTTTCGATTGGCGGACAATGCTCGACCGCAAGTCGAGCCGGGCCGTCCTCGGCCCGCACTCAGCACTAAGAAGCGGCTTCACACGCCCCACGCCGGGTTCGGAGCAGTAGGCGACGACCCGGATCGGGGCGTCCTTGCGAAGCGACTTCCTAGCGAAAGGACCCGCTTGTGTCAGCCTTGTCGCCCCATCCTGATCCTGCCGCCGTTGCGGAGAACCCCGCGGCGGTGCAGGCCTCTGCGCTGGAGAAGTGGATTGACGATCGGCTGATTCTGCAGCAGATCCACCTGAACGTGATGCCGGGGCAGTTCACGGCGCTATTGGGTGCCAACGGGGCGGGCAAGAGCACACTCCTGAAGATCCTGGCGACGCTGATGTCGCCCAGCGCCGGCCAACTGGTCCTGTTTGGCAAGCCCGTAGGGCGTGATGCCCACGCAGTTCGCTCGCGGCTGGGACTCATTGGGCACCAGTCCATGCTCTATCGCGATCTGACTGCCTTTGAAAACCTCCGGTTCTTCGGCAAGCTCTATGGAATTGCAGATCCCTCGGCACGGGCACAGACGCTGCTCAAGGCCGTATGCCTCTGGGAACGGGCGGATGATCCGGTCAAGTCATTCAGCCGGGGCATGGCCCAGCGGGTGGCGATCGCGCGGGCGCTGGTTCATGATCCGGATCTGCTTTTGGCGGATGAGCCGTTTGATGGGCTGGATGCTCCGTCGAGCCATTCGCTGGAGCAGTTGCTTACCCAGCTTCATCAGGCCGGGAAAACCATCATCTTGGCCAATCACAACATCGAACAGAGCCTGCGTTTAACGCAGCGGGCGATCGTGTTGCGCCAGGGGAGAGTGGTCATCGACGATGCGTCGGAGCATCTCCAGGCGGCGGCGGTGCTGAAGGAGATGGCATGATCCGCATCCTGCGCCAATCCCTGCTCATTGCCCTGAAGGACCTGCAGATTGAGGCCCGTAGCCGGCAGACGTTGGGACTGGTGGGGGTGCTGGGCATTCTGATCGTCACCGTCTTGGGCCTGGGATTGGGGCCGGGACATGCAACTGGGTTTGCGGCGACGGCGGTGCTCTGGGTGGCGTACCTGTTCAGCGGGGTTCTCTGTTTTGAGAAGACGATGGCCGTGGAGCGGCAGGACGGTGCCTTGGCCGGATTGCTCCTGGCGCCGCTGGATCGAGGCGTGATTTACCTGGGAAAGCTCCTGAGCAACCTGGTTTTGATGTTCGCCGTGGCGGGGGTGATTACGCCGGTGGGGATTCTCTTTTTCGGGTTTGATCTCTCGGCCAGCCCCTTGGGGTTTCTCGCAATAATGGGAATGAGCATGCTGGGGTTCGCGGCAGTGGGGACGCTCTTTTCCGCCCTGGTCAGCTCTTCCCGGCTGCAAGGGGGACTGCTGGCGATGGTTGTGTTCCCCATTACGCTCCCCTTGGTGGTTGTGTCCACGCAATTGGTGGCCCGGCTTGATCAGAACGCCCAGCCCTGGGATGGCTCGGCGTTTGCTGTGCTCATCGCGTTCGATGCGATCTTCCTGGTGGTGAGTTGGTTGGCTTTCGAGTGGGTGATTGAGCCGTAGGAGCTGGCGATGCGTGTGCAACGGTCTGTAATCCGGCAAGCCTATTGGATGGGGACAGCACTTGCGCTGGCCGGGGCGATTGGCGTGCTCCTGGGGTATACCCCCGATGAAACAACCATGGGGCCGATCCAGAAGATCTTCTATCTCCATCTGCCGATGGCGATCAACACCTTCTTGGCGTGCCTGATGGTGTTCATCGCGAGCATCGGCTACCTGTGGCAGCGGAACAGCTGGTGGGATGACCTGGCGGACGCCGCTGCCAGGGTGGCGGTCCTGCTCTGCTCGGGGGTGCTGATCACCGGGATGATCTGGGGCAAAAGCGCCTGGGGGCAGTGGTGGACCTGGAGTCCGCGATTGACATTCAGCCTGATGCTGTGGCTGTTGTATGTGGTTTACCTGGTGATTCGCAGCTCCATAGAATCCTCACAGCGGCGCGCGGTGGTGGGGGCGGTGTATGGAATTACCGCGTTCCTGGATGTGCCCCTGGTGTGGCTGTCGGCGCGATTGATGCCGGACATTCATCCGGGGTCGGTGTCGTTGAGCTTTGAGATGAAATTGACACTGGCGCGTTGGTTTCTGCCGGTGACGCTGATGGCGGCAGGGTTGATCATCGGCCGGTTCGGTCTGAACCGGCGTCTCCGCTTTCGCGGGCGTCAGTTCTCCGACGGGGAGCTTGAGCCAGTGGGCCTGCGTGTTGGTGAGGGCATGGTATGAGCGGCATGGAGTACACGGTCGCCGCGTATGCGGTTGGGCTGGGGCTGATGGTGGCTTATGGCCTGAGGTTGTGGCTCGAAAGTCGTGCCGTTCAGCGGCGAGGCAGGGGCGAGGGAGAGAAGTAGGATGGGCATGCTTCTGATTGGCTTGAATCACCGGACGGCACCGGTCGAGATCCGCGAGCAGTTGGCGTTCAGCCGGGATGGTGTGGCGACGGCGCTGATGCTGTTTCGCAGCCAGTTCCCAGGATCCGAAGCCGCCATTCTCAGCACGTGCAACCGGGTCGAGATCCTGGTCAGCAGCGAGAATGGCGAAGCGACGGTGGCGCGGGTGATGACGTTCCTGTCGCAGGTGCGCGATGTGCCGGTGACGGCATTCAAGCCGCATTTGTACTATCTGGAAGGCCGGCAGGTGATCCGGCACCTGTTCCGGGTGATCGGCGGGCTGGATTCGATGGTGGTGGGGGAATACCAGATCGTCAATCAGCTCAAGCAGGCGTATGCGATCGCCCATGAGCAGGGCACGACGGGGCCGGTGCTGCATCGGCTGTTCCACCATGCGTTCGGCGTGAGCAAGCGGATTCGGACCGAGACGGCGATCGGCGATGGAAAGGTCTCGATCCCATCGGTGGCGGTGGAGATCATCCAGAAGGCGGTGACGGATTTCGCGGAGAAGCGGATCCTCATCGTCGGGGCCGGCGAGATGGCGCAGTTGACGGCCCAGTATTTGCGCGATGCCAACGCCAGGCAGTTTGCGGTGACGACGCGGACGCTGACCAATGCCAAGGCGCTGGCGGATGTGTGCCATGGGCAGGCGGTGCCGTTCCATGAGCTGGATGCGCAACTGGTGCAGGCGGACATCGTGGTGACGGCGACGGCGTGCCCGGCGGCGATCCTGACGGTGGAGCGGGTTCGCGCGGCGCAGAAGCGGCGAGCGGGGAGGGCGTTGTTCCTGATCGACCTGGCGGTGCCGCGGAACATCGAGGCGGAGGTGGGGGCGATCGCGGGGGTGCAGTTGTACGACGTGGATGCGCTGGGGCGGATTGTGGAGGAGACGTATCGGCAGCGGGCCGGGCAGATGCAGATCGGCGAGCAGATCATCGAGGAAGAGGTGGGGGCGTTTGAGCAGTGGATTGCCGAGAGCAAGGTCCGGCCGCTGATCGAGCAGATGTACCAGGATGTACGGGCGCTGGCGGAAATCGAGGTGCGGGCGATGTTTCGGAAATGTCCGGAACTGAACGAGGAGCAGAAGCAGGCCGTGCAGCAGCTGGTGGATCGGGTCGTTGGCAAGCTGATGCATCCGTGTGTGTCAGCGGTTCGGCAGACAAGCATGACGGAGTCGGCGGCGACGCTGGCGGCGGCATTCAGGGCAACGCGAATGGGATTTGCGGAGCGTAACGGAGTTTGTAAGTCGTAGGGCCGCGGCGCGTGGTGTTGTGCGCGGTGCATAGGGCTCGCTGATGGGGCATCCTGGGCTATGGGATGCCCCTCAGTATTTATGGGGGCGGGGGAGACGCCGGGAGCACGGTGAGCGTCCACTGTGGGCACACCGGGGACCACTCTGGGCACACCGGGGGCACACGGGGAGCCATCGGGGTGTAATGCGTAAATGCGGGAGGCGTCAGGGGTTGCGTGGTGGGGAGAGCGACGAAGCGACAGTGCGACGTCGCGACGAAGGGGAAGAGGGGGAAGGCGGTGACGGAGTGAGCGCGCAGGGAGGGTGGG